>JADYZK010000170.1 GCA_020853175.1 Bacteroidales bacterium | reverse complement strand
GTTTCGGCTGCGCCTTTTGGCAGTGCGTTAATTTTGCCCATCTCCTACGGATACATCAAAATGTTGGGTGGCGAAGGGCTTACGTATTCAACCATTCTGGCGATACTCAATGCCAATTATTTGAAAGAAAAACTCAAAAATCATTATCCGATTCTTTATACCGGTAACAAAAATACGGTGGCACACGAAATGATTTTGGATTGCAATCATTTCTCCAAATCTGCCGATGTAGCGGTAATAGATATTGCCAAAAGATTGATGGATTATGGCTTTCATGCACCCACAGTTGCGTTTCCCGTTCATGGCACTTTGATGGTTGAACCCACCGAAAGCGAACCATTGAGTGAGCTCGACCGTTTTGTGGAGGTGATGGTTGCCATACGTGAAGAAATTAGAGAAATTGAAGAAGGAAAAGTGCCGACGGATAACAATGTGTTGCACAACGCGCCGCACACTGCATCCATGGTGATAACCTCCGATTGGCAATATCCTTATTCTCGCGAAAAAGCTGCTTTTCCGCTTGGTTTTTTGCAAACCGATAAGTATTTCACCCCTGTCACCCGCATTGATGATGCTTTTGGCGATAGGAATCTGGTGTGTACTTGCCCACCTATCAGCGATTATATTTAGTTTTAAGGTGTTTTAATTTCAGAAAGACCGGTTCGTTGAACCGGTCTTTTTTTTGTGTAATGGTTGCAGAAACAAATCATACGATTATATTTGGCAGCTAAAACTAAATGTATGCAATTATTAGGAATTGATTTTGGCGGAAGTGGAATTAAAGGGGCTTTGGTGGATACCGAAACGGGTCAGCTTTTAACCGATAGGCACCGCATTGTTACTCCACAGCCGGCCACGCCAATGGCAGTAGCCCAAACCATCAATGAGTTGGTACGTCATTTTGACCACAAAGGTTCTTTAGGAGTTGGTTTTCCGGCTTTGATACAAAATGGAGTGGCAAAAAGTGCTTCTAATATTGATAAGTCGTGGGTAAACATCAACGCCGAATTGCTTTTTAGCGAGGTTGTCGGACAGCCCGTTCATGTGTTGAACGATGCTGATGCCGCTGGTATAGCCGAGCTGCGGTTTGGAGCAGGCCATGGTGCTCCGGGTGTTGTGTTGTTGCTCACCATTGGCACCGGCATAGGGTCGGCACTGCTCAATAATGGCATATTGTTGCCCTCAACAGAGTTTGGACACATTGAGTTTAAGGGCGATATTGCTGAGCGCTACTGCTCCGATGCTGCCCGCGAACGAGAAAAAATGACCTGGGAAAAATGGGGAAAGCGTTTTAACAAATACCTTCTTTATATGGAGAAGTTGTTTTCACCCGAAATGTTCATCATTGGCGGCGGGGTGAGCAAAAAAATGGAACTGTTTCAAAACCAAATCACGGTGAATGCGAAAGTGGTTCCGGCCTCCTTACGCAACCAAGCAGGTATTATTGGAGCGGCTTGTTTCGCTGCTGATCAAACGAAATAAACAAAAAAAGCCGATTCAAAATCGGCTTTTTTGTTTGCATAAATGAGGAAAACTACATCTCCTCGAGGCATTTTTTAATTCTTTGCCAGGTGTTTTCAATGTCGTTGTCCAAGCCCACGCTAAAGCGCACAAGGCCTTCGGACAAGCCCATTTCTTTTTGTATTTCTTCAGGAACTTCTGAAGAGGTGCTTTTTCCGCTGTTGCTGAACAAAGTTTTGAAGTATCCCAAACTTACGGCCAGATATCCTACATCGGCCGCTTCCATTTTTTCCATCAATGTGTTGGCGCGATCTGCTGTTTCCATGTCAATTGAAATCATTCCGCCGTATCCAAACTGTGGGTTCAACATCTGAGTAAGAACGGCGTAACCTTTGTGGCTTGGCAGTCCGGGATAGTTGAATTTTAGTCCGTGAGCTTTAAATTTTTCTGCCAAATACATCGCGTTGTAGCTGTGTTGCTTCATGCGGATATGCAAGGTATGCAGATTTTTTAAAATGCTAGAGCTTCTGAAAGGATCGAGCACAGGGCCTAACAACATGGCAGTGCCATTGTTCACGTCAATCAGCTCGTTGATGAAGTCTTGCGAAGCACAGATGGCTCCTCCAACGCAGTCGTTCTTGCCATTGATAAATTTGGTCATGCTGTAAACGACGATGTCGGCGCCATGTTGAAAAGGCGCTACCATCATGGGTGTAAAAGTGTTGTCAACCACCAATTTTGCTCCGGCGGCTTTACTCAACTCAGAGAGGTGGGGTAAATCGCTGATTTGAAGCAGTGGATTGGTCATGGTTTCGGTGTAAATCACTTTGGTGTTGGGCTTTATGGCGGCTTTTACCGCGGCAAGGTCGGTGATGTCAACAAAACTGACCTCAATATTGTAGCGTGGAAGCCAGTTTTGCATAAAGGCAAAAGTTCCTCCATAGGTGGTCATGCTCGAAACGATATGATCGCCGCTTTTACACAATTGCAGTAAAACAGTTGTGATGGCAGCCATTCCGCTACCGGTTACCCAACCTGCTTCGGTGCCTTCCATCGCAGCCAAAGCATCGGCCAGATATTTGTTGCTTGGATTCCAATGTCTTGAGTAAAGGAAACAACCTTCGGCTTCGCCATGAAAAGTGTCGGTCATGGTTTTGGCTTGCATAAAAGTATAGGTGGCCGAATCGGTTACTGAGGGGTTCACGTCACCATATTCGCCAAATTGTTTCAGATTGAAAATGTTGAGGGCGGGATCTTTTGTCATCGTTTTTTTATTTGAAGTTTGCCCTACAAAAATATGAATTTGATACCAATTGGCATTAATATGTGAAGTATTCAAATGAAAGTAGTTATTATTATTAAAAAGTATAAGTAAAACGTTGTATTTTTGAAAATTATCTAAAAGAAAAAAGAATCTAATGGCCGATCACTTTCATATTGATATTTTGGACCGACGCATTTTGGCTTTGCTGTTAAAAGATGCGCGAATGCCTTACGTTGAAGTGGCGCGACGTTGTCGTGTTTCGGGGGCGGCAGTGCATCAACGTATTGCCAAACTCACCGAAGCAGGCGTTATTGACGGTTCTTTTTTGGGTTTAAGTTCAAAAGCTTTGGGCTATATGACCTGTGCGTTTATTGGAATTCAAGTCAATCTCACTTCAACAAGCACACATAATGAGGTGTTTAGTAAAATACAACAGATTCCTGAAATTGTCGAATGTCATCATATCAGTGGAAAATATTCGCTTTTGGTAAAGATTTACACCTTTAACAATGAGCATCTTAAACAAGTGATTGTGGAAAAGATACAATCCATACCCGAAATTTCTTTTACCGAAACCTTTATCTCACTTGAAATGGGTTTTGAAAGGGAATTGCCTGTTTTGTAATTCGAGTGCCTCTTTTTGTAACTTTGCTTTTTCATTTTCATCAAGCCATGAGAACCTTTTTAGCCGGCGGTATTATCGTTATTTTCATTGTGATTCAGTTGCTGCGCGGCGGAACGGTTGTGGAAACCATCAATGGCGATGGCACAGGCTATTATGCTTATTTGACTGCCGTTTTTATTCATCACACCACCGACTTTACCCCCGTGTATGAATATGAAAAAGAACGTCGTGGTCTTGATTATATGGCACATTATTTCCACAAAACCGAGCATGGGATGGTCAATAAGTACCAATTGGGGACTGCCTTGATGATGCTTCCTTTTTTCTTGATGGCGTGGTTGTATTCGATCATCATTGGGATGCCTCCTGATGGCTACAGCATTCTTTTTCAATATGCCGTTTCGTTGGCTGCGGCGGTTTACCTTGCTGTTGGTTTGCTATCCACACGCAAATTGTTGCAGCTGTTTGGAATAGGAAAATCAGTGCAATTGATGACAATATTGGCTTTGCTCTTTGGCACCAATCTATTTTATTATGCTTTTTTGCATACTTCACATTCTCACGTTTATTCCTTTTCGGCCATTGCTGTTTTTTTGCTGTTGTCAAAATATTACTTTCAAAAAGGCCATGCGAAAGACTTTTTATTGGCAGCAATGGCGTTGGGTTTGGTTGTGCTTATACGGCCCACCAATGCAATTATTGCGCTGGCACTGCCTTTCTTATCCGGTGATGCTGCATCTTTTCAAGTTCGTTGGCGACAACTCATTTCCAGGCCCAAGCTGATTGCAGTGGCATTTTTGCTTTTTTTGTCGGTTTTTATGCTTCAGCCGCTTTTCAATACCATTCAAACCGGCAGCTGGTTTGTGTGGTCCTACCAGAGCGAAGGCTTCCATTTTGACAATCCGGCTTTGCTGTCGTTTCTTTTCAGTTACCGAAAAGGATTTTTCATCTATACCCCTTTAATGCTATTGCTTGTGCCCGCTTTGGTGTTGCTTTACCAACGTTCGCGGTTTTTCTTGTTTTCTTTTTTAGGCTATTTTTTGGTGCTGATTGTTTTGCTTTCCTCTTGGTGGAATTGGTTTTTCGGCTACAGCTTTGGCATGAGGGCCATGATTGACCATTACGCACTTCTGGCGATTCCTCTGGCATTGATGATACAACAGTTTTGGGCCAAAAGGCTGCAAAAAAAATTGATGACGATTTTTTTGCTCCTCTCCATTGCATTGAATTTGATCCAAACTTACCAATACCACACCGGAATTTTGCACCCTGATTCCATGTCGAAAGAAAAATATTGGTACGTATTTTTGCGCACCGATCCGCAATACCGCGATATTTTTGGCAGTTATCCCGAGCCTATTTATGCAGCTTTGAGCGAATCGGAAAGCACCACCTATCACAATGATATGGAGGTGCCTTCAAACATTTGGACTTCAAATGGGATTCTTCAAAGTTCAAATGCTTACAGTGGCGCCTACCTTGCCGAGCTCAACCAATCCAATATTTACAGTCCGACACTCGTGCTTTCGGGCGAGCAACTCACAACCACAGCAGCTGAGGTGTATGTGACCGTGAGCCTGATGTTTAAAGAGTTAACACCCCATGCCACCTCCAATGCTTTGTTGGTGTATGCTACTAAAGACACTGCGGACAACACAGTCTTTTACAAAACTTTCAAGATGAAGCAGATACCCGATAATCGCACCGGCGACTGGCGCAATGCTGCCTTTGGTTTTAAAGTGCCCGCATGGAATCCTGACCTCCAACAAATCAAAATTTATGTATGGAACCGTGATGCTGCCTTGTTTCAACTTGATGATTTTGAAGTAAATATTTATCCTTTGAAGCCATGAATTTGCCTCAAGACGACCGATTTACGCGGTTCAACAACCAATTTAAGGAAGGGGAAGATTTTTACCTTGAAAACGGTTATCGTGTGATGACCACCGGTTTTTTGCGCAAAAGAGGTTATTGCTGCGGAAACGGATGCCGACATTGTCCCTACTTTCCCAAGCATATCAAAGGAAACAAGATTCTTGTTGAGGAAAAGTAGATTTTAAACATTTTTGCTCAATGGTTTTTCGTAATTTTACCCTCATTAAGAGAAAAACACCTACCATTAGGCCAATTTGCCGCTTAAAATGAAAAACGATATGGAACATCAGTCCAATCTAAACAAACTTGTGCAAGACCCCGTTGACCTTTTAAAAAACGATATCCCCAACGGGAAATTTATTTCTGCCATGCTGCATTATGCCCACAGTGCGTTTCTACTTTTTCAAAACAACAAAGGACTTATTTGGTGCAATGAGAAGGCACAACGGCTTTTTCCTACTCTCGAAACCCCCACCACCATCAGTCAGTGGGTTGGCTTATGGGAACAGTCTGGTTTTTTGCAGGGCGACCGCCTTGCCGATGACATTGAGCTTGCCCGCCGCGGTCAGATTTCTACTTACCCGGTTGAGCGAATTACAGAAAAAGATACCCAAAAATTTCACGCGCACTTCTTTCCTTTCGAGGGTGCAAAATCTTATTGCATTTTACAGTTGGATCAAATAGACGATGCCGATGCGCTGCAAAAAGAACGCGAAGCACGTTTGAAAGCAGAACACAACGACCGCCTTAAAACTGTTTTTTTGGCCAATATGTCACACGAAATACGCACACCGCTCAACTCAATTCTTGGTTTTTCTGACCTGTTATTGGAGTTCAATTCCTTAGACAGCGACGCGCGGGAATATCTTGAAATGATTGGCATTGCAGGAAATACACTCCTTCAATTGATTAACGATATCATTGATATTTCAAAAATTGAAGCCGGACAATTGAAGATAGCCAAAGTGCCGGTGGAAGTGGATGCGGTGCTGAATGAGCTGCTGATGACGATGAAGAACACCAAAGCCTATCAACAGCATCCACAAGTGCAAATGGTGATTGAGCAACCGAAATCTGATTTTCCTTTGATTTTGGAAACCGATCCCTTTCGTTTTAAACAAATTTTCACCAATCTGCTCACCAATGCCCTCAAGTTTGTGGATGGTGGCACTGTGCGCTTTGGGTTCACCGAAATCAAGCAAGACTGGGTGCAGTTTTTTGTTCAAGACACCGGCATCGGAATGCGCTACGACCAAACTGAGCTTATCTTTCAGCGTTTTTCTCGACTCGATGCGCCTCATGGTTACAACGCCGATGGCACAGGATTGGGATTGTCCATTTCCAAGCAGTTGGTGGAACTGTTGGGAGGTAAAATTTGGTTCGATTCCGTTTCAGGAAAAGGAACCACCTTTTATTTCACCCTTCCGCTGGGCGCGAAAGAAAACAATCCATTAAAATCGAAAAGAATCGCATTGTTGGATACCACACCCGACTGGTCGAACGAGGTGTTTTTGGTGGTGGATGACGTGGAAGCCAATTTTCTGTTTTACCGCTCCATGATGAAACACACCGGCGCCGTTTTGCTTTGGGCCAAAGATGGTGACGAAGCCATTCGGATATGCCGCAGCAACAGCGCCATCTCGCTCATTTTGATGGATTTGATGATGCCCAAACTCGATGGTTTTGAAACTACACGGCAAATCAGAACGTTTAGACCTCAACTGCCGATTATTGCACAAACGGCTTTTTATGAAGACAATGGCCGCGAAATCGCCATGAAGGCCGGTTGCGATGATTATATTACCAAGCCCATTCAACAATCCGATTTGGTATTGCTGATCAACCAACTTTTGAAGAAAAGATAAACAATTGGTGGGCTTACCACTAAATGTTTCAACCCTTGTTGGTTGTGTTGATAAGGAGCTTATTTTTGTTGACATGGGAAAGCAATCAAGAGAAATTCTTCAGCGCTATTGGGGTTATGCCTCCTTTCGTCCGATGCAGGAAGAAATTGTTGATGCCGTCATTTCCGGAAACGATACTTTAGCCCTTTTGCCCACTGGTGGTGGAAAATCAGTTTGTTTTCAAGTGCCGGCTATGGTGATGGACGGAATGTGTTTGGTGGTGACACCTCTTATTGCTTTGATGAAAGACCAAGTGCAACACCTCAAAAATATTGGTATTCCCGCGGCAGCGATCTATTCAGGGATGCACTTCAACGAGTTGGAAATTGTTTACAACCATTGTGTTTTCGGAAAGCTCAAGTTTTTGTACGTCTCGCCCGAGCGTCTGCAATCTGAACGCTTCATAGAGCTGCTCAAACGCATGAAAATTAATTTGATTGCTGTGGATGAATCGCATTGCATCTCCCAGTGGGGCTATGATTTTCGTCCGCCTTACTTGCAAATTGCCGACATCCGGCCTTTTTTGCCCAACGTTCCGGTTTTGGCCTTAACCGCTACTGCAACGCCGGCGGTTGTCAACGACATTCAGGAGAAGCTTCTGTTTCGCAAGAAAAACGTTTTCCAAACCAGCTATGAGCGTAAAAACCTGACCTATAATGTAATACATCATCCTGATAAATATGGAACCTTGCAGCGTTTGTTTCAAGCCATGACCACAGGAAGCGGTATTGTATATGTAAGAAGTCGCAAAAAAACCCGCGATATTGCCGATTTTTTAACTTCAAAAGGTATTCTGGCTACTTCATACCATGCAGGCCTTGATGCCCGCCAACGCGACAGCCGCCAATCGGATTGGATGCGTGGAAAGGTGCGTGTGATGGTGGCTACCAACGCTTTCGGCATGGGAATTGACAAACCCGATGTGCGTCTTGTGGTGCATTTAGAACCGCCCGACAGTTTAGAAGCGTATTTTCAGGAAGCAGGTAGGGGAGGCCGCGACGGAAAAGCTTCTGAAGCCTATCTGTTGGTGGCCGATCAAGATGTGAAACAGTTGAAATCCAACCTCGATATTTCATATCCTGAACCCAAAAAAATAAAAGCAGTGTATCAGGCTTTGGGTAACTATTTTCAGTTGCCCATTGGTGGCGGCAAAGACCAAAGTTTTGACTTCGACATAACGGCCTTCTGCAACAATTACAATATGCCTATCCTTGAGGTGTTTGCATCGCTTCAGCTGCTCGAAAAGGAAGGCTACCTGCTTATGACCGAAGGCCTGAAAACGCCTGCCCGCATTTTTTTGCAATCCAACCGCGAACAGCTGTATCGCTTTCAGGTGGAGCAGCCTGCTTATGATGCCTTCATCAAGAATCTGCTGCGCTCTTATCCGGGTTTGTTCACCGATTTTATCTCCCTGCGGGAAGAAGACATCAGTCGTAAAACCGGAATCCCGACCGACCAAGTGATCACCATGCTGCAAAAGTTAGATAGACTGTCATTTCTGGCTTACGTTCCGCGAAAGGAAAAACCCCAACTTATTTACACCATCGAACGTAATGAAACCGAACGACTTACATTTAGCAAAGAGCATTACGGCGATAGAAAAAACAATGCTGCAAAGCGACTGCAGACGGTGATTGATTTTGTTTACAACAATGAAAAATGCCGCAGCATCCAACTGTTGGAATATTTTGGCGAACGTTTGGATCGCCGTTGCGGAAACTGCGATGTATGCACCAAACGCAACAAGCTTCAGTTGAACGATATAGAGTTTGAAAACATACAAGCGCAATTGAAAGTAGTGCTTGCAGAGCGGCCCTATCCACTTTTTGAAGTGATGGGAAAGGTGAAAGGCTATTCCGAGGAAAAGGTGCTTACATCCATTCGTTTTATGCTTGAAAACCGCATTCTTGCCAAAGATGCTTCAGAAAGATTGGTGTTTCGTAAACAGTTAGACTTCAATTAAAATATGCGTTTAAACTCCACTTTTTTTATTGAAAATGATGTGCTTGATTTGTCCAAATACTTGTTGGGATGTACTTTTCACAGCATGATTGACGGGGTGCATTGCAGTGGCATCATCACCGAAACGGAAGCTTATACAGGCATTAATGACCGTGCATCACATGCTTTTGGCAATCGCCGAACACCGCGCACCGAGGTGATGTATTGCGCCGGAGGAATTTCGTATGTGTATTTCACTTATGGCTTGCACCATCTTTTTAATGTGGTTACCGGCGCTGAAAACGATCCTCATGCCGTACTGATCAGGGCTATTTATCCGCTCACCGGCATCAACGCGATGTTTCAACGGGTGGGAGCCAAAAAAGGTCTTCATGCTCTGAGCAATGGGCCTGCCAAGCTTACAAAATGTTTGGGTATTACCTTGGAGCACAACCGCATGGATTTGGATGGCGACTTGCTTTGGTTTGAGGACAACTTTCGGCACGCCATCGCACGAACGGTTGCCGGACCAAGAGTTGGCGTGGATTATGCCGGAGAAGATGCTTTGTTGCCTTATCGTTTTGTGGGGTTTCCGGCCACAGCCTCCAAGTTGCAGCAAACCAAATAAGGTTCAGCTGGACTTCAAAGCAAGTTTCACTTCTTCAATTTCATTGGGAATAAAATCGGTGAGGTTGTCTAAAAGCTCCATCACTTTGTTTGTTTTGTAGGTGTTGGTGATGAGCCTTCGGGCCGAAACAAGGAGGCTTTCTACCAGAATTTCCTTGCTTTGTTTGCCTTCGATATAGAGGGCCAGTTCGTAATACCACTGCAAAACGGGGGTATAGACAGAAGTGTCAATATATTTTTTTTCGAGTGCAATTAGGTTGTATCGCTTAGCGACGGAAATGGCTTTGTTGTATTTTTCAGCATTGAGGAGTGCCTGCAAATAAGCCGTAAAGAAAAGATGCCAACGCGTTTCAAAAATCTCTTTTCGGTAGGCATCCAAAAAAGTTGAGCCGTAGCTTGCTGCACTTTTCGCTTTGTTGTTGTGCACCAAGGTGCGCATATAGAAGCTCACAAAACCGATTTTGTTGTAAAAACTACTGCTATTTTTGAGTTCGGAGATGTTTTGACTCATCAGTTTGTAGGCTTTTTCGTATTGTTTGCTCCGAAGCAAGACGCCACAAAGGTTGGCGATGTAGAACAGAAAATCGCTATTTTTTTGACGTATTGAAAGTGTTCCATAATGTTCCGCACGACCCAACTCATTGAGTTTGCTGTGCATCATGGCCCTGTTGGAATAAAAGTTGGAAAGCAAGCGTTTGGAGTAAAAGGTGCTTCCTTTAAACTCCTCATCCAATGCATTGTACAAGGCACGAAGTTGTTCAAATTCGCGAAAGTTGTAATACAAGAATGTTAGCCGAACGGCAGCACGGTAGCGGGTGTAACCATCGAGCTGTACGTTGAAAAAAGTGGCGTTTAGGAGCTCAACGAAAGAAGAAGGGTTGTCATCTGGACTTTCGTGCTGACGGATAATTTCTACCGATGCATTGTTCAGTTGTTTGTTCACCGAAAGGCCCAACTGGTATTCCTTTACGTATTGCTCGAGGTAACTGTTGGTGGGTTTGTAAAGGATTTTGCGCACCCTGATGAGTAAAAAATCGCGAAAATGCTCTACCAACTCATAGAAGCGCAAAAAATAATAGTGGGAGGGGGTGATGATTTTAAAGTAGGTGGTGATCTGTCGCTCCAAATCGGCTGAAACGGCATCGAGCATCACCTGCTTTTCGGTGGCCAGCAGCCACTCGTAAAACTTATCCACATCGGCCTTTTCGAGCGATTCGACAATCCAGTTTTTGATGTAGGAATAGGTTCTTTTGTCCACCTCGGGATCAAAATCAACCGCTTTTTCAGGATGGTGACAGTTGAAATGGATGATCCGCAGGATCTCTTTGTTGATTTCCTTTGCAAATTTGTTGATGCTCATCAGGTAATCCACTTCATGCGGATAAAGTTGATTGGCAAAATCACTGAAAGTAACCAGTTTATATTTCATGGCAATGGCTAAATGAGCAATGAAATTACAACAAAAAGTTGAATGGCAGCGTCTTGTTCAAATGGCTCTCGTTTTGCCAATAGGTCAGTGATTATGTTGGTGTCAAGCAGAACTCTTTTCATTTGTATTTTCAATCAAATAGTTTGAATATTCGTTTTTATAGTCAAAATACGAGTCAAGTTCAATGACACCACTTCAACTTTCAACCAATGGCGTAGTACAACCTTCTATTTTCCCGTAAGCTGTAACTGATCCAAGATATATTTCAATCACAATTATTTCAGTCTTAAAGTTAATTTAGTTTCCATTTCTGTGTTCTTATGTATTACCGTCAAATGCTTCCCTATTTGTTGTTGAAGCTTAACGGCCTTTTATTGCAAAAACTTTTATGTCAACATTATTTTGACAATCAATCACTTACCTTTAAATCCACAAGGATATCCTTAATGGTTGAGGATAATTTTCTTATGGATGACTTGATTTTCAAAGTAAATTCTAAGGAGGTATAAGCCTGAATCAAGATTTTTTGTTGGCAGCGTTAAACGATTGGATTCTATCTCTGAGATGGATTGTATGAGGTAACCTTGGGTATTGTAGATGTCAATTCTTTTCAGATTTTCATCGCTGGATTCTATATGCACTTCCGATGAACTGAAAGCCGGATTAGGAAAAACATTCAAGTGGGGTGTAGTAACAAACAGCTCGTCTTCGGAGACCATAAAATTAAAGCATGGCAAAAATGTTTCATCTAAATAAAGTATTTCGCCGTTGTGTCGAACACAAACGGAATACACGTTACACATACATGCCCATCCGAGATAATATGGATACAATAAACCTGCGGGGGAGCCAACCCCCTCAATCCATTGGTAGCCCCAATCAAAATGAAATCTTTTTCTGTAGGTCATGTTTTCCAACATTACGGAATCAATTTTTGTTACTGCGGTTGACCATCCGGCTGAATAATCGCATAAAAATGTGGGTAAATTAAATGTATCACCTACTTGAAGACCAAAATCGTACAATACAATGGTATTGCTACAATTATAGTTCCGGTAATACACTTTTTTGTTTTCTTCCCTTAGAGCTCCGGCATAGAAAATATTAGTCCCATTGCTTCGATAAAGTCTATGGTAGGACATTGATTGAATTAAAGTATCGCCTGCAAAAAAATAGGCATCCTTGCAATAGTTAGGTCCGTCACATTCGCCTTGTTTAATCCTAACGTCGCTCCAAGATGCATTTGAAATAGGTAAAGGATGATAAGATTGTGCATATAAAGAGCAGAGACTCCAACCGATGAATAGCGTTAGTAAGATTGTTTTCATTATAAAAAATTTATAATTGTTTGATAAGATAGTAGTTGTGAATTATTTTTTTCCAAATTTATATCTTAATCCCCATGCGCTCAGCAGGAATAAATCATTGTCAAGATCAAGCGTGGGTTGAAATTCAATATGAAATGAAAACCTTTCTAATTTCTCAAAGGGTGAAAATTGAACCCCTATCGGTAAAACAAAGCCGGTGAAAACATTTATGTTGCCTCCAAATCCGAGGTAAACATTGTGTTTTTCCTTTTTCACGATGTTGAAGCAGATGACGAGTTCGGGAGTGAAGTCGCTCAAAGAGGTATTGCCATAAACCCTCAATTCACTCCATAATCTGTCGCCGAAATGGTATCCTACCCCCATTTTTGAAAAGGAAGAGGAGTAATAGGAAACACTTACCTGTGAAAATCCTTTAACACCCAACAGGGAAAATAATCCAAATAGGATCAAAACTTGAAATGATTTCTTCATGATATTTTGACTTTTGATTAAATAAAACACAATGGTTCAAGATGTTATGTTGGTTATGATTTGCACCAAGGTTTTGCTACTTAGCATAGGAGGGGGATTTTCAGTTCTGTACTTCCTGAAAAAAATGAACTTTAATTTAGCGCATTCCAATTCTACGAAGCACGAAACCCCTGTTGGTATGGAGGAGCTACGCGGCGATGTTGATTTATTTTCTGGCATAGTGCTCGTCAAATTTGTTCATGATTTCAATGAATTCACTTGGTAATTTGTCAACAACGAAGTTAAGTATTTCCTTCGGTATTTCTTTGTAGAAAGCTGAAGCAATTCCGCCAGTGATACACGCTATGGTATCGCTGTCGCCGCCAATGGAAATGGATAGTCTAATGGCGTTTTCAAAGTCAGAGCTTTCAAGAAACGCTACAATTGCTTGCGGAACGGAGCCTTGGCAGGTGACATCAAATTGATAAGTGGGCCGTATTTGGTCGAGCGTAAAGCCGAGGTCGTAATGGAATGTTGAAGCAATGTAGGTTTTGATTTCGTGTTTTGATTTTCCTTGTCTTGCCAAAAATAGGGCTGCTGCTGTTGCTTGTGCTCCTTTTATTCCTTCGGGGTGGTTATGGGTTACTTCGGCTGACTGCTTTGCTACGTTTAAGACAGTTTCAATGTCGTCAAATGCAAAACCAACCGCGCTTGCGCGCATGGCCGAACCGTTTCCAAAACTTCCATAAGGTTTCAAATTGTCATTCTGCAACCAATTTCTGAAACTTCCTCCATAGCCACGTCCAGGGTATTTTCTGGCGTATTCCCATATTGTCTTTGAAAAATCTTTTTGGTTCAGGATGCAGTCTGCTACGGCAATGGTTAAAACGGTGTCGTCGGTGAAGTCGCATTTCGGATTGAAAAGGTCGAATTGGGTTGTTTTAATGTTGTTCCATTCAAAAACGGAACCTATTACATCACCGATAACGGCACCAATAATTGTGTTTGAATTTGAAGTCATAAAAAATCATGTTTATTGATTGATGTTAAATTGCCTCATGCGTGTTTTATTTTGAGTAGATGTTCATCAAATGTACGGGAATATTTGATGAGCGCCCTTTTTTCTTGTTACCTTTCAAATCTAATTGTGCGCTGAACTGTATTTTGTAAGTACCGGTAAACCAGGAACAAGCTTGCTTTAATAAGATATAATTTCATTTTAAAGTGTTTTAAATGATCACTGTAAAGATGGAATTAAATGTCACCTTTATAAAATGAAATAGATGTTTTGGTTGATTGCCAATTGGTGTGGTTTGTCTATTATTTCTTTGAGGTGTAAAAGTCATAAGTTGCTTTTGCAATGTCAGCGATAATTTTCTCGTTTGTTTCCATGTTTTCCATTGATTCAGTCACAAAAACACTGATGATAAAATATTCGTCCTGGGGCAAAAAGACAATCCCAATATCGTTTACAGCAGCTGTGATTCCGGTTTCTTTGTTGGTTCCAGAAAAGCCTGTTTTGTGTGCCACGATTGTTTCTTTAGGCAATTGTCCTTTGATGCGGCTTGTTCCCGTTGTCGTTTCTCTATTTGTTTTCCAAAAAAAGTCATAACTTCTTTTTGAAAGTAACTTGTTTTTATTTTCATAAAACACTTTGAGTGTCTCGCTCGCGGCTTTTGGAGTGGTCCAATTTTGAAACATATTTTCCCATTTTGCCTGCATATCTACTTCGTTGAAAGTAATTTGTATCTCCTGAATGTGATTCTTTTTGATATATTCTTCAACTGTTTTGGGAGTTCCAATAAGTTGAATCAATACGTCGCAGGCAGTATTGTCACTTTGCGAAACGGTATATTGAATTAACTTTTCAAGCGTAAAACTCCCGCCATTTGGGTTTTCGTCTCTAAGTGGGCTCCAGAAATCTGCATGTAAAAGCTCGTCTTTACCAATCTCAATTGTCTGATCTAATGATAGTTTGCCTTTGTCAATCTCCGACAAAACGGCCAATGCGATATGAAGTTTAAAAACGCTTTGCATCGGAAATCGCCTGTCGCCGTTTAGGGAAAGGGTGTCTTTGCCGTTATTGCCCAGAATTGAAACTCCGACTATCGCGTTTTTGTTTGACACGATGTGCTCGATTTTACTTCGCAGCAAGTTGGTCGTGTTTGTTTTAGTCTGACAACTTGTGAAGAGTAAACCAAACAAAACTGTAAAAGTGAACAGTTTCAAAAATGGGTGTTGTTCTGCGCCATTTTTACTTGTCAATACGTAAGATGGATACTTTGTCATTTTTTCTTTTTAAAGGCTCCGGCAAGCATGAGCGTCAAGAAAGTGATTCCAACACTGAATAAAATCAACCAAGTCATTAGGAATGTTTTAAAATGTTATTTGTTGGTTTTGTGATATTAAATGTCTGATATGAAGGTTATTACCTTTCTTGAATGTTTATAATCACTTTACCTGGCGCATGTCCTTTGCTGAAATAATGCATGGCTTCTGCTGCTTTATCAAGGGGATAACGTTGATGAATGATGGCCTTAAAACGACCTTCATCCATTAGTTTGGCAACGAACTCTAAATCCTCCGAATTGGCTTTTGCAGTAAGTGGTTTCATTTTTTTTCCTCCAAATGACAATAGCCAACCGAATAGTAAAGATTTAAATATCTGGTTAAGAGTGCCGCCTACCATAACATATATGCCCTTTGAATTCAGCAACCGCCTGTAAGCTAATAAGGGATAATTTCCATTGATTGCCAAAACGAGATCGTAACGGATGTTGCCTTTTGTAAAATCATTTTTTGTGTAATCTATAACTGTGTCTGCTCCTAAAGCAGAAGTTTGAGCGATGTTTTTTGTGCTGCAAATCGCTGTTACCGTTGCACCAAAATATTTGGCGAGTTGAACGGCAGCGCTTCCAACGCCTCCTGTGCCACCTACCACCAACACATGCTGTCCCTGCCTGATGTTGCCTTTATCACGCAGAGCTTTCAGAGCTGTTGTAGCTGCCAGGGGTAAAGTTACAGCATCATCAAAGGATGTATTTGCAAGCTTACGAATAAACGCTTTTCCGGGAGCTACACAATATTCTGCTAATCCTCCAAATCCAAAATCTGCAAGGTCTCCGACTACTTCGTCGCCGCACTTGAGGTGTTGGATGTTTTTGCCGACTGATTCTATTGTGCCTGATACTGCTGATCCAAATATTTTTCGCTTTGGAATCATCCCCATTTTCATTGAGCGGTAGTCTGCTGCATTTAACGAAGCTGTCACGACTTTCACTAAAACTTCATCGTCGTTAGGGAAGGGTTTTTCTACCTCTTTGAGTTGCAGTTTGTAGGGTGAGTTATTTTTGTTGTAGAGTAATGCTTTCATCAATTTTTTGTTGTAAATAATATTTGCATTGTTTTTATTTGAGTATCCTTTTGCGTCCTACTTGATGCTATCCGAAATGTTTACATAAACGATTAACGTCCAATGTTTTATGACCCTTTGTTGCGTCAAATCCACACTTGCGGACAGCTGATTCAAAAATAAGTAATTCTTTCAGTTATAAAAGAATTATTCAACTTAAATATTCTTGATATGAGAAATAAATCGGGTTTTACCGAACCTTCGGGATTAGAGCAGGCCATTGTGCTTGTTCCTGACTTTGAAAACGTTGTCCATAAGCTTAATCAACAGGTTTAGTTTGCGCGGACAGAGTAAAAGTACATTAACGAACTACATCCGGCGTATTGCCCTGTTTGTGGTTCATTTCGGGAAGCAGACTGAGCAGATAGATCCCGAAGAAATCGTATCCCTTCGGCCAAAGAAATCAACGAATATCTTGTCGCCCTCGCCCGTGATCCGCGCTCTCCCTCGCGTAGCAGTTTCAAACATATCGTATATGGGCTGCGCTATTATTTTCGCCGTATCAGACAAACAAAACCACATAAACATGTCAAAGAGCGATCAGCTAAATCACTATTTTTTCCTTTCTATAACAATATAATACCCCATTCAATTTCCATAACTTAAGTTTCGGTTGGGGAGCGCTGCATTGAGTTTTAAGAAGTGTCACACTGAGCTTGTCGAAGTGTTCAGCCGGGAGTTCATGCTGGGTGGTGCCGAGCAGATGAACTCCTAATTATTATGTGCCGTTTTTCTTTTCATCGTTTCTTCGTCTTGTCAGCAATTACGGTTTTTACAAAGTCAGGAAGTTCTATTTTATTTTGCTCTGCGATAAGTCGGATTGCATCATAATATTTTACTTCGTCACCAGTCCAATGCAGGTCAAGTCGTCTGATTTCTTTTAGGGCGATGTGATTGTAATTGGTAGGGCTGCCCCAATAGCATTGCATACATAGAGATGGTTTCTTTTCTTTCTGCCAGTTGTCGCAATGCTCACAACTCCAAGATTTGGCTCTGTTGCACGAACCACACAAAAGCATAAAATCTTCAATGTTTCTTTTGTCGGCTGTGTCGCCACCAACTTCATATGGAACTCTGTGGTCAACTTGCAAATAGCGTTCTTCAAATTCTCCGTTGCAGATGTAACACCTGCCTTTACCCAACTCATAAAGTTTGCTCTTGAAATATTTTGGAAATGTTACTCTACCTGCAATTCTGTTGAGTTGAAGTTTTGTAACGTCACCAAACTTGTATGCCGCTATTGACTTACCGGATTTTGATTTTGCCTTAAAAGTTTCAAGTGGAATGCCTGCTTCTCTGACATCCCTTGCGGCTCTTGGTGGATGGCTGTAACCGTATGTGGTTTCTAAGTCTTCGGTCGTTATAAAACCATGTTGCAGAATATGGTCAATAACAATTTTAGCTCTCTTGTTTGTTATTGATTTGACGTGTTCTAAAAATTCTTTTGGATAAGTCTGTTTTTTCTTAGCCATGTGTTGCAAAAAGGTCTGTTTGATAAATTTGTTTTCCTGTAACTTTTTGCATGTCTATTTTGGATACAAGTGCAGGTGAAAGAAAAACAGCTTCATAAGTAATTTCTTTTCTGTTTAGTAGCGTTGCTTGTGAAGAACGTCCTGCATTAATTTCAATTTTCGTCAAGTTAAGATTGTCAGGAAGTGGGTTGCCGAATGTCTTATCGCCAGTCCTACCGTCATAACTCAAAATGTATGGAATGTTCTTGTGATTAAGCTCAAAGAGTGAAACAACAAAATTGTCAAACTCAATATTACCAGCATAATTGAAACCACCATTTAAACCTGTGCCTTGATATGGCGGGTCCATGTAAACCAAATCGTCAGATGTGGCTAAGTCAAGAATGTTTGAATAATCAGTAGAGTATATTTCTGTTTTTCCTTTCAGTAAATGAGAAACTCTTAAAATATCATCTCTCATCATTTGCGGGTTTCGTCCAAGCCTTCTTTTGTCGGGGCTTTGATTAAAACCGCCTTGTGAGTTGTAGCGAACGGCTGCCTTTACACACTTTGCTAAAAGAAAAAGCAAATATTCAGGTTTTTTAGTGTCGTTAAACTTTTCACGAATTTCATAATAATATTCTTCTTCGTTGCCGTGTTGTCCGTGCCAAATGTCGTGATAGTGTTTAATGATTAATTTTGGGTTATTGATAATGCTGTCCCAAAGTTGTGTCAATGGTTCGTTGATGTCGTTGATGATAAAATGGTTTGCTTTGAAATAGAAAGCTGAGGCAATTGTCATTGCTGCTGAACCTGCAAATGGTTCAATAAGTCTATTAAAGTCGTCAGGATAGAACCGCATGATTTGGTCTGCCAAGTTGCGTTTACTGCCCTGATATGGAATTGGATGTGGTAATTTCATTTTTAAAATATGTCTTGTCAAATGTAACGAAAAAATTGTCTGTTTTTACTCGTCATTTTATGGCTTGCACTGTCGCCCCAAAATGCCCTATAACTATCCGCTACCCCCCCCCAATGGCACCTATTTCCATTTTGGCTTCGTGTTTGCGGTTTCCAAATCTGTTGTAAATCAGTAATGTTGAGAAATGTATGCTGCTTAAAACTTTCATGGTGTGGCATTTAGCATCACAAAGATATGCTACTGTTTTGTCTCATCCAAACAAAAAAATCAAATTTTTATCTGGTCGCCGGGTTTGTGACCTTAGGGAGATTTAAGGTGCTCACGTATGTGTAAATTTCAGTTGTCCGGCTCCTTTCGTGTCCTAATAATTCCTGTATGTAGTGCAGGTCGGTGCCGTTCTTTAATACATGTACATCAAAAATGCTTTCGTTCACCAACTTTAACGCTGAATAAGCAGCTTTTACGATGATCCACTCACCACATTCTTTTTTTGTCTTATTGATGCCAATGGCTCTTATCAACTGAATAATTAATTTATTTCTTTCCTCCTTTTTTACTCCTCCTTCAACAGAAAAAGGCCACCTCATTCGGATGGCCTTTTCTGCTTATTAGTGAAAAATTTGTTTGTTGATCAAATTACCCAATAAAGTCAACTACTTCTTTGTTAAATACTTCCGATTTCTCAAACATCATAAAGTGGCCGCTTTTGGGCACCATCACCAATTTGCTGTTGGCGATTTTTGAAGCACCATTTCGGGCAATTTTTTCT
>JADYZK010000169.1 GCA_020853175.1 Bacteroidales bacterium | reverse complement strand
GCCTTCCATTCAACCGGTTGATGTCCATCACGATACAATTGCGGCCTAGAATCGGTTCAGTTCCAACATCTTTTGCATCCAAAGTCTCTTTCACATCTTCGGCAATTTCTTTTAGTTCTTGCTCATCAGTTGTTCCAACAATAGTTTCCGACATTTCAAAAGCATCGTCAATGCTCATTTTGGTGCCTGTTTTGTCAATGAGGTTGATGCTATACATCCATTCTTTGTTTCGAATGGTAAGGGCTTCCTCTTTTGTTGTCATGCCGAACATTTTGGTTGATGTTTTCTTCAGTTCGCATTGCAGGCGACCGTAATCATCAAACCAAAATGTTTTTGTGCCTTTGGTTTTGCCTTCGATGGCATACTCCACCTTACCGGATTTGATCTCGAATACTTTTTCGTTTTTGAGCGCGCCTTGTTGCGCCATAATGGGTAAAGTACTCAAAATGAGGATAAATAGGATCCATGTTTTTTTCATAACTTTAGTTTTTTTATTGACAAGAATGGGTTAACGGACGGTAAATTTAAACAAAGAAACTTCATGATTTCCAACAAAAATATTGGGCAACGCAGGTGTTTTAAATCCTGCCGCGTAGCCATGCTTCAGGTCGGAAAAGAACACTTTTTGCATTTCGTGATAGGGGGAGCTTGGCTGCAAGGCTGTGTTGGTCCAATTGTGGCCGCCATCAATGGTTTGCAGTAGCGATGATTCGTTTAGAAGTGTGCCGAAAGCTCCCACTGCATAGCCTTTTCCGGGATCAACAAAATGAATATCCATAATTTTCAATGGGAAATTATGGCTGTTGGTGGTATAATTTTCAGGCAATTGTGAGGTTTGAAACGATTGTCCGTCATCTGTGGAAAGATAAATAACACCATTGTTATAATAAGGAAGGGTAAGGTTGTTGCCTGCCACGCAAATGGTTCCGTTCTCGACCACTTCAATGGCATGGCCGATAAAACCATCGCCCAAGGGCAAGCCAACTGCCGGCAACTGATACCAGTGCAGGCCATTGTCGGAGGTTTTGTAAATCTGGCCTTGTTCAGCAAGAAAATAACCAACTCCGTTGCTGCCAAAAGCCATATCCATAATGGTGGTATAAAGCTGTGGTTCGATGACTATTTGATTAAAATAATTGCTTTGAAGCCAGGTATAATCCTGTCCGCCCTCGGTAGAAACGGCAATTTCGTTTTCGTAGGCCGACACCAATACCCCGTCAGAGGTGGTTCGAATCATTTGCGTTTGCAGGTCAATATAATTGGTTACTCTCACTTTTTCCCAAGTTGCTCCACCGTTGGAGGTGCGCAACATTCCTTTGCCATCAACACCTACAAGGGCCACTTCACTGCTGAGCGCCAACACATCGCGCATGGACATGTTTTCGGTGTTTTCATACACTCGCGTCCAATTGCGACCACCATCGGTGGTTTTTGCAATAAATCGCCATTGTTGTGCAAACAAATCGGTGTGGCCCACTCCCACCATAAAACCATTGTTTTCGTCGCTGAAAGAAATACTCAAAATTGTTTCTCCCATTTGGAAACCATTCAAACTCACTTCTTCCCAGTCGGCGGCACCAACGTGAACAGTAATTTCATCCGTTTTTAATTCATTGGCTATGGATGCCTCTACCCGAATGGTGTAAGCTCCGGCTTCTTCGTTCACCTCCCAGTTCCAAATGTAAGGACTTGAGGTAAGTGTTGTTTTGAGCACGTTATTGAGGAACACTTTCACCCCATTTGCAGGCACATCACCCACAATAATTTGTACTGGAACGGTGGTACCAATGGCCACAAAGCTCCCGTTGGATGGCGATGCAATGCGCAAGCTAACCGGCAGTGGCTCATTGTTAAGCTTTAGTGAATAAACCTCCTTGTCGAAAAGATTAAATTCGGTATCCCAGTCGAAAAAACCCAAAAGAGAAACTTCCAGTCCGGCATTCGCCTCAAGGGCAAGCGCAAAATCCATGTTATAATTTTGTCCGTTCATTTGTGCATCGAGGGTAGATCGTGCCAACAAATCGAAAAAAGGACCGGCCATGCCATAAAGCTTTAGTCCAACTTCTGGTCCGCACTTTACAGCGAAGTTGGCGTTACCACTTAGGTTGGGCCATGACAAATCATAACCTGGAGCCGGTTCCCACTCATTGATGAGCGACCAATCTTCGTCATATTTGATTCCCAACTCGCTGCTGAAATTTTCAGTCGCAAAAGTTTCCGTATTTGCAGTCGCACTCCCATTCGTAGTCAGTTTTAAGGCAGCATGAGGAACAAAAACAATCGGAACAGGGCCTGCCATAACAGTCCAAGGTAAAAACTCAATCTCAGCAAGTTGAAGCGTGGTGGCCTGCCAAGTTCCATTGGCCCTTACACCAATGGTGGCGTTTTGATCGAATTCAATTGAAGTTGACAGATCAACATCAGGAGGTGCCACATCCACATCCAAACTAAAGTTAAACCCAACTTCAAAATACACTGATCCATAAGCTATCGCAGTTCCGTTGCTGCTTATTGACTTTTCAAATGACAGATCAAATCCTAACAAATCAGTGCCTTTTGTGGGCGACATAGTAACACCCGG
>JADYZK010000168.1 GCA_020853175.1 Bacteroidales bacterium | reverse complement strand
GAAAGAAAATTTTGATATTGTTGTTTCCGAAAGTGCGGGATTGTGCAACCGTTGTTCACCTTATATTAAGGAGATCAAAGCCGTTTGCGTGATTGACAATTTAAGCGGCATCAACACACCCAAAAAAATTGGTCCGATGCTTCGCATGGCCGATATCGTTGTCATCACCAAAGGTGATATCGTTTCGCAGGCCGAGCGCGAAGTTTTTGCGGCACGAGTGCACGCTGTGAACCCCACTGCTATTGTGATGCACATCAACGGGCTTACCGGACAGGGAGCCTACGAACTGAGCACCCTTCTTTTTGAAGAAGATCAACATGTGGTAACCCTTAAAGGTCGGAAACTTCGTTTCTCTATGCCATCGGCACTTTGCTCTTATTGCTTGGGCGAAACACGCATTGGCGAATCGTATCAAATGGGGAATGTTAGAAAAATGAATATGGAGGACAAAAGCAATGAATAGCAAAGAAAATTTGCTGCTCAGCAGCCCTGCCGAATTGATGGTGCAACATCCCTATTTAGAGAGTTTTTTTGGCAATCAGGCTATAATCATCCACAAAGACGATCGGCAAACTTTGCAGCAAATTTTGGCTGATGTTGAAGAGAATGTGGTAGAAGACACTGCTTTTGATGCCAAACATTTCATTGATCAATTGCACGATTTCATAGCGCAGATGGAGGCTTTTAGCGGCGTTGACAGCAAAAACGTGGATGTGTTGACCATTCTTCCGGGAACCGATAAGCTGGGAAATCCTGAGGGATTTGAAGAATTGCACTTCAAAAAAAGCACCATCACTAGTATTGTCGGTCCCACGGGATCGGGAAAAAGTAGGCTTTTAGCTGATATTGAATGGGTTGCACAGGCAGATACCCCAACTTCAAGAACCATTTTGGTAAACCACGCTAAACCTTCTGCCGATTGGCGCTTTGCATCGGGCAAAAAATTGGTGGCACAACTGTCACAAAACATGAACTTTGTGATGGATCTTACCGTTCAGGAGTTTTTAGAGTTACATGCCGACAGCAGAATGATTGCCAATGCTGCACAAATTGTTGAGCGGATTATTGAGGCCGCCAACGATTTGGCTGGCGAAAAATTTTCGCCCGAAACTCCCATTACTTCATTGAGCGGAGGTCAATCGCGGGCGCTTATGATTGCCGATACAGCCATGCTGAGTTCCAGTCCGGTAGTGCTGATTGATGAAATTGAAAATGCCGGAATTGATAGAAAAAAGGCTTTGAAAATACTCACCGGTGAAGAAAAAATTGTTCTTATGGCCACCCACGATCCTATTTTGGCCCTCATGGCCGACCAAAGAATTGTCATCAAAAATGGGGGCATTCACAAAGTACTGCAAACAACAGCTCGGGAAAAGTCACTGTTGACATCTCTTGAAGAAACAGACCGTAAAATTCAACAGCTGCGCATGAAATTGCGTTCGGGTGAAGAAATCACCGAAGCTTAAGGTACTTATTGATAGATAGTTACAAAAATAATAAGAAATTTAAATCCAATATACAATGTCACACGAAGGTTGTTCAGGAAGTTTTGAAAATGGCCAAATGGTCGCAGATAAAGTTAGGCAAATGGGTTTCGATCAGCATTTTATGCCCATGCCTTTAACCATTGATTGTTCAAATTGTAACCATCAATTTGAGATGGAATGTTACGAATCGGTTTGCCCGGAATGTGGAATGGTTTACGCCGTTACGCCATGTCATGCATTTGATTCATCGCAAGTTCAATCAGCCGGAATAGGTTATTGACAAAAAAAAAGTAGTTGATGAAAAAGTGGAAATGGTTACACCGTTGGTTTTCACTTGTTTTGGGTTTCTTTCTAATTCTTTGGGCTGTTTCAGGCATCGTTCTGAACCATAGAGAATTGGTATCGTCGGTGGAAGTAAATCGCAACCTACTTCCCTCTGAATACCGTTTTGAGAACTGGAACAATGCTGCCGTTCGATCGGCATTGGAAATGGATTCGGGCATGATACTCCTTTATGGTAATATAGGTATCTGGTTGAGCGATACTGCTTTCAGCCATTTTACACCTTTCATGGATGGTTTCCCAAAAGGTGTTGACAATGCCCGAACAATGAAACTGTTGAAGAGCGATGCCGGACAATTGTTTGCTGCAACCCAATCGGGATTGTATGTAAAAAAAAGCAATTTCGCCCTCTGGAACAACATTCCTTTGCCGCACCATGATCTCCGTATTATGGACATAAACATAAAAAGCGACAGTCTTTTCGTCGTTGACAGATCCAATATCTTTGTCTTTAAGATTCAACCTCAGGTTGAACTCTTGTCGAAAATCCAACTTTTGCCTGCCTCCAATGATGACAACAAGATTGGGCTTTTTCGCACATTATGGGTTATCCATAGCGGCGAACTTTTGGGATTGGCCGGTAAGCTTTTGGTTGACATTTTTGCATTGGTGCTGATTTTTTTAATTGTTACCGGCTACGTTTATTTCTTTTTCCCTCGGTGGATCAAAAGGCGTAAAAAGCAACAAAAGACTGTTGCAAAGCATGTTGCCACCACCAAATTTTCAGTAAAGTGGCACAATAAAGTCGGTATTTGGGTAGGAGGTTTTCTCATATTGACTGTTTTCACAGGAATGTTCCTTCGGCCACCTTTATTAATTGCCATTGCCCAAGCACGCGTGTCTAAAATTCCCGGTACTATTTTAAATCATCCAAATGTGTGGCACGATCGTCTTAGGGCTTTGGTGTTTGATGCTACATCTGCACGATGGATGCTTGGCACCAATGATGGCATCTTTACTGTGGATGCTCAATTTTTGAAGCAGCCACAGCCTATTGCAGCCACACCTCCGCTTTCAGTGATGGGTATCAACGTGTTTGAACCGCTCGAAAACGGAACCTTCCTCTTGGGAAGTTTTAATGGACTTTTTCTTTGGGAACCCAACAGTGGCTTTGTGCGTGATTTTATCACCGGAGAAATTCCACAAGCGCGCAGCAGTGCCGGTTCGCCCATTGGTCAGCATCTCGTCAGCGGGTTGTTCAAATTGAATGAAAAGTTTTATATTTTTGAATACAACCAAGGGCTTTTGGTGGAAAAAATGGAGATGCCACAAACCATTCTAAACACTCCTATGCCCTTGTGGAATGTGGCCCTCGAAGTGCATACCGCACGTATTTTTCAAAGTGTAATCGGGGTATTTTATCTGCTTATCATTCCACTCTTAGGATTGATGACCCTCTTGATTTTGATATCGGGTATCCTTATCTGGTTGAAAAAGAGCAAGAAAGCTCTTTAAATAGAATTATTCTAAATTGTCTTTTGGTGATTTTTTGTTTTGGTAACTTGGTTAATAAATGTTAATTTTGTTG
>JADYZK010000167.1 GCA_020853175.1 Bacteroidales bacterium | reverse complement strand
GGGAGTGCAAAAGTAATACCTTTTTCTTTCCATCCAAATGTTATTTCAAAAATATTTTAAAGTATTTTATAAAACGTTAATTGCCAATTGTTTAAAAATGAAAAAATATTGAAGATTTTTTGGGGGGTGTGATTACAGCCTTGTAATTGGGTGCTTTTTTGAATCAATCGCTGATGTTCTTGTTCATCAAAACATCATTTTCGACCTCAAAAGCCATGAATAAAGGCAGCTTTTCTACACTGGTTTTGTAGATTTAGAATGGTATGTAGTGGAATTTGTAAGCTTTTATAAGCAGTTTGGCTCAGTTGTTTCGGAAAATCATGTTTAAAAAAAAGGGTAAGAAACAAAAAAGCTGCCTTGTTTTGCAAGACAGCTTTTAATTTATTAAAAGTTTGTTCGGTCCTATCTGGCGTATTTAAAGGATTTACCGAGGTATTGAGCGTTTTCTCCCAACATTTCTTCAATGCGAAGCAGTTGGTTATACTTGGCAATTCTATCGGTACGACTGGCTGAACCTGTTTTGATAAGCCCTGTGTTCAGTGCAACGGCCAAATCGGCGATAGTAGTGTCTTCGGTTTCGCCCGAACGGTGGCTCATAACGGCGGTATAGCCATTTTTATAGGCTAAGTTTACGGCATTAATTGTTTCGGTGAGTGTACCAATTTGGTTCACTTTAACAAGAATGGAGTTGGCGACATTTCTTTCGATACCCATGGATAGACGGTTTACGTTGGTAACAAATAGATCATCGCCTACCAACTGAATGGTTTTGCCCATTGTGTCGGTCATCAGTTTCCATCCGTCCCAATCATCTTCGGCCATTCCATCTTCAATGGAGATAATTGGATATTTTTTCACCCAGTTGTTCCAATAATCAACCATTTGGGCAGGTGTGAGTTTTTCGCCGGTTGATTTGTGAAGGTGATAAACATTTTCATCTGCGAGATAGTACTCAGAAGAGGCAGGGTCGAGGGAGATAAAAATATCCTCACCTGGAATATACCCGGCCTTTTCGATGGCTTCGAGGATAACTTTTACAGCTTCTTCATTCGACTTTAGGTTGGGTGCAAAGCCTCCTTCATCGCCTACGTTGGTGGAATAACCGGCTTTTTTAAGCACTGACTTTAGGTGATGAAACACTTCAGCGCCCATTCGGATGGCTTGTGTAAAGGTTTCGGCGCCTACGGGCATGATCATAAATTCTTGAAAATCTATGCTGTTGTCGGCATGTGAACCACCATTGATGATGTTCATCATAGGAATGGGCAGCGTGTTGGCTCCCACACCACCTACATATCTATATAGTGGTTGATTTGTTTCTTGGGCTGCGGCATGGGCAACGGCCAAAGAAACGCCCAAAATGGCATTGGCTCCCAGTTTCGACTTATTAGGCGTTCCGTCTAACTCAAGCATTTTATTGTCGATTTCGGCTTGATCGGTTATATAATACCCATGAAGCTCGTCGGCGATGATGTTATTAACATTTTGAACGGCCTGTAGCACACCTTTTCCGAGGTAAGCATTTTTGTCGCCGTCGCGCAATTCTACAGCTTCGTGTACTCCGGTGGAGGCTCCTGATGGAACAGCAGCACGGCCCATAACACCATTTTCGGTGATGACATCTACTTCAACGGTAGGATTTCCTCGTGAATCAAGAATTTGCCTGGCATGAACATTTACGATGTGACTCATAATATGAATTTTTTAAATGAATATTTTCTTGCAAAGTTAAGTTAAACAAGTGACAAAAAAAGGACAATGAACCGTAATTCATTGTCCTTTTGGGTTGCAAACGGTTGTTATAAAACCGTTTTCGTATAAGATTAATCCTTATTCTCTTCTGTTGCTTCAGCAGCAGGGGCTTCAGGCTGTTGGGCTACGGTTTCAGCTTTGGCAGGAGCAGCTTTTTTTGCTGGACCGCGACGTGTCGTTTTCGATTTCTTGGTGGTTTTTTTGC
Organism: Bacteroidales bacterium; assembly: GCA_020853175.1. GTDB lineage: Bacteria > Bacteroidota > Bacteroidia > Bacteroidales > F082 > JALNZU01. The sequence continues at coordinate 7,602 of JADYZK010000167.1, read as the reverse complement.
CCAGCAGATTTTCATTAAAATCAACCAGCTCCATCATACACATTTCAGCGTTATCGCCTAACCGATTACCTAAACGTATGATGCGGGTATATCCACCCGGACGTTCGGCCACTTTGGGGGCAATTTCACGAAAAAGTATTGTTGCAGCTTCTTTATTTTGCAAGAGTCTGAAAGCCATCCTTCGTGAATGTGTGGTATCTTCCTTTGATCTGGTGATCATGGGTTCTACTACAGGGCGCAATGCTTTTGCTTTTGCAAGAGTAGTGGTGATTCTTTTGTGAAGAATGAGCGAGGCAGCCATGTTTGAAAGCATTGCATCGCGGTGAGCACTGGGACGGCCAAGATGATTTATTTTCCTATTGTGTCTCATTCCGGTTATTCCTTTTCTAATTTGTATTTACTAATATTCATGCCAAATTCGAGGCCTTTGCTTTTCACCAGCTCTTCGAGTTCGGTAAGTGATTTTTTTCCAAAATTGCGGAACTTCAATAAATCATTTTTATTGAAAGCCACCAAATCGCCCAAAGCTTCCACATCGGCAGCTTTAAGACAATTGAGTGCACGCACCGAAAGGTCCATGTCAACCAATTTGGTTTTTAAGAGCTGACGGATATGCAATGAGTTTTCATCAAACTCTTCGGTAACCGATTTTTCTTCGGTATCAACGGTAATCTTCTCATCGGAAAACAGCATGAAGTGCATGATAAGAATCTTTGCAGCTTCTTTTAGAGCGTCTTTAGGATTGATAGATCCATCAGTGATGACTTCGAGAAGAAGTTTCTCGTAGTCAGTTTTTTGCTCCACGCGAAAGTTTTCGATATGATAGGTAACGTTTTTGATTGGAGTATGAATCGAATCAATAGCAATGGTACCGATTGCTGCATTGGCGACCTTGTTTTCGTCGGCGGGCACGTATCCTCTGCCTTTGTTGATGGTAAGCTCGATGCTTAATTTAACTGATGGATCCATGTTACAGACCACCATATCAGTATTCAACACTTGAAAAACAGAGAGAAATTTATTGATATCACCGGCTTTAAATTGTTCCTGATCTCCAATAACAATGTTTACTCTTTCGGATGTTTCCGAAGCAATTTGCTGTTTGAAACGAATCTTTTTCAGATTCAGGACAATTTCTGCAACGTCTTCGACAACACCTTCGATAGCAGAGAACTCATGTAGAACGCCTTCAATCCGAACAGATGTAATTGCAAAACCTTCGAGAGAAGAAAGCAAAATCCGGCGAAGCGAATTACCGATTGTAATGCCGAAGCCTGGCTCCAAAGGTCGGAACTCAAACAACCCTTTAGAGTTGTCAGATTCAACCAATATAACCTTTTCGGGCTTTTGAAACGCTAATATTGCCATACTTTTGTTTGAGTATTTGATAGAAATAATGCTATCGGGTTATTAATCAAAGCTTATTTAGAGTACAACTCAACGATAAGTTGTTCCTTAATTGTCTCGGGGATATCATCCCTTTTGGGGTAGCTCATAAATTTACCTGCAAGTTTTTCGCTGTCCCATTCAAGCCAGGGAAAACGATTGCTATGACCATGCACTGAATTTGTGATTACCTCGAGTGATTTTGAACGTTCACGCACTCCAATTACATCACCTTCGCGAAGGAGATATGAAGGGATATTCACCACGTTTCCGTTGACGGTGATATGACGGTGACCTACGAGCTGACGGGCTCCGCTTCGGGTTGGGGAAATTCCCAAACGATACACAACGTTGTCTAAACGTGATTCGATCAATTGAAGCAATACTTCACCGGTAATACCGGCTTTAGAAACTGCTTTGTCGAACAAAAGACGAAATTGACGCTCAAGAATTCCATAAGTATATTTTGCTTTTTGTTTCTCTTGCAGCTGTATTCCATACTCAGATTGTTTTTTTCTCCGTTTGGAACTTCCATGCTGTCCGGGTGGGTAGTTTTTCTTTTCAAAAGAACGATCGGGTCCAAAGATGGGTTCACCGAATTTTCTTGCTATTTTTGATTTGGGGCCAATGTACCTTGCCATAATGATTTTTTTTTTAGTTTGAACGGTTCTGTTACACTCTTCTTCTTTTGGGTGGACGGCAACCATTGTGTGGCAATGGAGTAACGTCATTGATTTCGGTCACCTCAATACCGGAGGAGTGGATGGAACGGATGGCAGATTCGCGACCGGCACCGGGTCCTTTCACAAATACTTTCACTTTCCTTAGTCCAAGGTCGAAAGCTGTTTTTGAACATTCTTCTGCAGCCATTTGAGCGGCATAAGGGGTGTTTTTCTTGGAGCCTCTAAAGCCCATTTTACCAGCTGAAGCCCATGAAATGACTTGTCCGCTGTTGTTTGTCAAAGAAATGATGATGTTGTTAAAGGAGGCTTTTATAAATGCTTTGCCAATCGCTTCAACTTTAACAACACGTTTCTTTACTACTCGTGTAGTTTTTGCCATAATGATAGTTAATTACTAAGCTGTTTGATATGATCCGAAGGCTACTTGGTAGCTTTCTTCTTGTTTGCAACTGTTTTCTTGCGACCTTTACGTGTACGGGCATTGTTTTTAGTGCTCTGTCCGCGTAAGGGAAGACCCAAACGATGGCGGATGCCGCGATAACAGCCAATATCCATCAATCGTTTGATATTAATTTGCACTTCACTGCGCAATTCACCTTCTACTTTAAATCCAGTAGAAATTACGGTACGTACATTATTTTGTTCGTCGTCATTCCAATCCTGCACCTTTTTGTTGGGGTCAACTCCTGCGTCAGCAAGTATCTTTTTTGAGGCACTTCTACCAATACCATAAATATAAGTAAGTGCAATTTCACCCCTCTTGTTATTTGGGATATCTACACCAGCGATCCTAGCCATAGTTTTCTAATTTTTATTATTGTAGTTAACCTTGTCTTTGCTTAAATTTCGGGTTCTTTTTGTTGATCACATACAATCGGCCTTTGCGGCGGACGATCTTGCATTCGTCTGATCTCTTCTTAATTGATGCTCTTACTTTCATTTTATTTTTGTTTAACAGGAGCGATTGCTTACCCCCTGGCGTTAATGATTATGATTTCACTATTTATATCTGAATGTGATACGGCCTTTACTTAAATCATAAGGTGAAAGCTCCAGTTTCACACGGTCTCCGGGAAGAATTTTGATGTAGTGCATCCGCATCTTTCCAGAAATATGCGCGATTAAGGTGTGTCCATTTTCAAGTTCTACCTTAAACATTGCATTTCCCAGTGATTCTATTACTGTGCCATCTTGCTCAATTGACAATTGTTTTGCCATATTTTCTATTCATTCATTTTATTTATAACCGCTTCGATCTCTTCAAAACTTGATAATACATCAGCTCTTCCATGCCTAATAGCGAGCGTATGCTCAAAATGTGCCGAAGGCATTCGGTCGCTGGTTCTGATGGTCCAACCATCGGCTTCCTGAGTTACTGCCCTACCCCCTAAATTAATCATAGGTTCAATGGCAATGACCATTCCGGTGCGAAGCTTTATTCCGTTTCCTCTTCGTCCGTAGTTAGGTACCTCAGGCTTTTCGTGCAATTTCCTTCCTACGCCATGCCCTACCAGTTCACGAACAATGCCGTAACCCAAAGGCTCAATGTAGGATTGAATGGCAAAGCCAATGTCGCCCACTCTATTTCCATCTACTGCTTGCTCAATTCCTTTATAGAGCGACGCTTTCGTATGCTCCATTAAAGCAGCAACAGCCTCGGAAATTTGTCCTATTGCAAAGGTATAAGCCGAATCACCATAAAAACCATTTTTCAAAACGCCACAATCAATCGAAACGATGTCGCCCTCTGATAAGGTTTGTTTACCCGGTATGCCATGCACCACTTGGTCATTGATTGAAATACAAAGAGTTCCAGGAAACCCTCCGTAGCCTTTAAAGCCCGGAACAGCCTGGTGATCCCTTATAAAGGTTTCAGCAATTTTATCAAGTGCAGCAGTTTGCACACCCGGTTGCAGGTGTTTCGCTACCTCAGCTAATGTTTTACCAACAAGCAAAGAACTTTCACGTTGTAATTCTATCTCTTCGTCTGTTTTGAAGTAGATCATTTTCGATTTTTTTGTTAACCCATGTTCATGGCCGAACCGCGTCCTTTGATTCTGCCCGACTTGGTTAATCCATCATAGTGTCTCATTAAAAGGTAGCTTTCGATCTGTTGCAAGGTGTCAAGAACTACACCCACAAGAATCAGCAGCGAAGTACCTCCATAAAAATGTGCGAAAGCGTTGCTTACACCCATCTGACCAACAATTGCAGGCATGATAGCTACAAAAGCCAAAAAGAACGAGCCTGGCAAAGTGATCCTCGAAAGGATATTGTCAAGATATTCAGCTGTTTTCTTTCCGGGTTTAACACCTGGAATAAATCCGCCATTCTTTTTCATATCCTCGGCCATTTGGTTAGGATTGATGGTAATAGCGGTGTAAAAATAGGTGAACAACACAATCAGGACAAAGAACACAAAGTTGTACCAAAATCCATTGATGTTGGTAAAGGCTGCTGCAACTCCTGTCAAACTTTCGGAGGAAGTAAATCCAACTAAAGTGACAGGAAGAAACATAATGGCTTGTGCAAAGATAATGGGCATAACACCGGCCGCATTCACTTTGATGGGGATGTACTGTCTTACTCCGCCATATTGACGGTTTCCAACAATGCGTTTGGCATATTGCACGGGAACTCTTCGGGTACCTTGTACCAACAATATTGTCAGCAGAATGACCATTACGAGAACAGCAATTTCGACCACAAAGAAGACCAATCCGCCTCCTTTTTGCTCCATTCTAGAGAAGAACTCAGCAAAGAGTGCAAAAGGTAAGCGGGCGATAATCCCAATCATAATGATGAGTGAAATACCGTTTCCAATTCCCTTATCGGTAATTCTTTCGCCCATCCACATGACAAATAAAGTTCCCGCAATCAAAATAATGGTGTTGGAAACCCAAAAGAATGCTGATGGATGTGAAATGGAAGGATCGAAGGGTGCAATGGCTTCATTAGGCAGCTGGGCAATCATGTTAGCGATATAACCGGGAGCTTGTAGGGCAACGATAGCTACGGTAAGGTAGCGTGTAATTTGATTAATTTTTCTACGTCCGCTTTCGCCTTCACGTTGTAAACGTTGAAAGTAAGGAATGGCCATACCCAGCAACTGGATCACGATGGATGCAGAAATGTAGGGCATGATTCCCAATGCGAAGATAGAGGCGTTAGAAAACGCTCCTCCTGAAAACATATTCAACAACCCAAGCAAACCACCACTGGATTGCTGTTGTAGGTTAGCCAACATATTGGGATCAACACCCGGCAACACTACATAAGAACCCAAACGATAAATCAGGATGATAAGAAGGGTATAGAGAATACGCTTACGTAACTCATCAATTTTGTTGATATTACGTAAAGTTTCGATGAGCTTTTTCATTCAGGTTAGATTTTTACAGTGTTACCACCGGCTGCTTCAATGGCTTGAACAGCAGAAGCAGAAAACCCGTGAGCGTGAACTTCGATTTTTGATTTCAGTTCGCCTTTACCGAGCACTTTAACCAAATCGTTTTTTGTGGCCAAACCATGTTGTTTCAAAACGTCGAGGTTGATAACGGTAAGTGCATGTGCATCCACGAGGCCTTGCAGCGTTTCGAGGTTGACAGCTCTGTATTCTTTACGGTTGATATTTGTAAAGCCAAACTTTGGAACACGACGCACGAGGGGCATTTGACCACCTTCAAAACCAAATTTTTTGGAAGTCCCGGAGCGTGAACCGGCGCCTTTATGTCCGCGGGTGGAAGTTCCACCATGGCCAGATCCCTGACCGCGTCCGATTCGCTTTACGCGCTTTACTGATCCTTTGGCAGGCTTAAGAGTACTTAAATCCATTTTAGTCTTTATTAGCTTGATTACTAAATTTCTACAATTCTTCGATTTTCAGCAAGTGTTTAACTGCATCTACCATACCGGCCACGGAAGGACTGAGATCAACCTCTAAAGATTGGTTCAATCTTTTAAAACCTAAGGCAGTCAAAGTGTCTTTCTGACGCTGTGGGCGGCCAATACCGCTTTTTATCTGTGTGATTCTTACTTTCTTCATTGCTGATAGGTTTATCCGTTGAATACAGTATCGAGTTCTACTCCACGTACTTGCGAAATGGTGTACGCATCGCGCAATTTCGACAAAGCGTCGAAAGTAGCTTTAACTACGGAGTGGGGATTTGATGAGCCTTTGGACTTGGCCAAAACATCACTAATACCAACACTTTCGAGTACGGCACGCATAGCACCTCCGGCAATAACTCCGGTTCCGTGTGAGGCAGGTTTAATGAAAACAAGCGCTCCACTGTACTTACCGTATTGTTCGTGAGGGATGGTGCCTTTACGCACAGGAACCTTGATGAGGTTCTTTTTTGCATCGTCCACACCTTTGGCGATTGCTGAGGTTACTTCTTTGGCTTTTCCAAGACCATAACCCACAACACCGTTTTCGTTACCAACTACCACAATCGCAGAGAAGCTGAAAGTGCGTCCACCCTTGGTTACCTTGGTAACACGTTGGATGCTGACCAACCGATCTTTAAATTCGATTTCGCTGGATTTTACTCTTTTTACGTTTACTTCTGACATAGTTTATTAGAATTTTAATCCTCCCTCGCGGGCTGCTTCGGCCAATGACTTTACTCTTCCGTGGTACAAGTACCCATTACGATCGAACACCACATTTTCAATGCCGGCGGCTTTTGCTTTTTCGGCCATCAGACCTCCAACGAGCTTAGCTTGTTCGATTTTATTTACTTTTTTATCCTCAAATCCTTTTTCGGCTGAAGAAGCGGCCACAAGGGTTCTTCCGGCCAAATCATCAACAAGTTGAGCATAAATCTGCTTATTGCTTCTAAAAACGGTCATTCTTGGACGTTCGGCAGTGCCGCTTACGATTCCCCTAATGCGTTTTTTGATGCTGACTCTTCTTGTGCTTTTTTTATTACTGATTGCCATTTTTCTGGTATATTAAGCCTGACTTACAAGCATGATTCAATGTTTATTTACCTTTACCTGCAGTTTTTCCAGCTTTGCGACGCAATACCTCGTTCTGGAACTTGATCCCTTTACCTTTATAAGGCTCGGGTTTGCGCAGCGAACGAATTTTGGCGGCTACTTGACCTAAAAGTTGTTTGTCGGAACACCACATCCTAATGATAGGGTTTTTACCTCTTTCGGTAACTGTTTCGATCTTAACTTCTGCCGGAATCTCGAAAAAGATATTATGGGAATAGCCTAAGGCCAACTCCAGAATCTGACCTTTAGCGTCGGCTTTATAACCAACGCCAACCAGCTCTTGAACTGTATTGAAACCTTCGGAAACACCTTTAACCATATTATTGATCAAGGAGCGGTAGAGGCCATGTTTTGACCTGGGATCTTTTTCTTCGGAGTTGCGTTCTAAAACCACTTGGTTGCTTTCAACGTGAACGGAAATAGATTCGTCTATCTTTTGTTGCAATGTCCCCAATTTACCTTTCACGGTTACGATGTGGTCGTTTGAAACGCTCACTTCAACACCTTGAGGAAGGCTAATGGGAAGTTT
>JADYZK010000166.1 GCA_020853175.1 Bacteroidales bacterium | reverse complement strand
TGCTTTGCACACCGCCGCATTTTCGTCCTGCACATGTTGAGGCAGCGGTTAATGCCCGGAAACACATTTTCATGGAGAAACCAATTGCTGTTGATCCGGTTGGTGCGCGGTCGGTTTTGGCATCTGCTAAAAAAGCTGAGGCGATTGGTTTGTGCATGGTAAGTGGTACAATTCGCCGTGTTCAAAAAGACTACATGGAAACCTGGAGGCAGGTTGCAAATGGTGGAATAGGGGAAATTACAGGTGCAAATATTATCCGAAATGGTGGCGCTTTGTGGTACAGAAACCGCCAAACACAGTGGACCGATATGGAATATATGTTGCGAAATTGGGTGAATTTCTGCTGGCTTTCGGGCGATCATATTACCGAACAGTTTATTCATGAGATTGACGTGATGAATTGGTACGTGGGCAAAAATCCAGTCAGCGCAATTGGTTGGGGTGGTAGGCAAAGACGGGTTTCTGGCGATCAATATGATTTTTTCAGCATTGAATATGTTTACGAAAACGGGATGAGGACACATTGTGCTGCGAGACAAATAAATGGTTGCAGCAATCGAAAAGTTGAGCAGATTAATGGGACTAATGGGTATGCTGACGCCGCCGGAATCTTGTATGATTTAAAAGGCAATGAAGTTTGGAAATATCCAAAAGCTGAAGAAGGCGACACAACTTCTCCCTGGAAAGTTACAAATCCATATGTACAGGAACACATCAATTTGGTTACTGCAATTCGCACAGGAAAGCCGATTAGTGATGCAGAAGCACAAGTGAATTCAACCCTGATAACAATTATGGGGCGAATTTCGGCATACACAGGTAAAGAAGTTACTTGGGAAGAAATGATGAATTCTGACTTGTATCTTGGGCCAAAAACTTATGTGTTTGGTCCGGTGCCTGAAGTGAAAGAGGAAGTGCCTGTGGTTGGGGTTGAGAATAAACCGGAAGTGTAAGAAGCCTCCCCCGCCCCCTCCGAAGGAGGAGAGATAAGAAGAAAAAGTTTAAAGTGGGAGGGATTGGATTCCATCTTTATCTTCACAGTTGGCCCCGATAATTATCGGGGAGATGGAATCCTTAAAGGAAAACAGAAACACATAAGGATTCCATCTTTGCTTTAAAAGAGTTTTACAAGTTAATTGGAGGTTTTATTTTCATTGCACAATAAAGATGGAATCCAATCTTCATTCATTCATTCATTCATAAATCAAATAATTATGAAAGTTTTACTTCAGGTATTTTTGTTGTTCTTTTTTGCAGGAATGGCAAACGCACAGAAACCACTTTTCGAATTTGGGGAAAACGTGAGTTACGAAAGTGTTCTCACAGTCAAAAAAGTTAAGAGTGAATCTCTTAAATGGTTTCAGGTGAATACCCGTGACACAACCTGGCAAGTTCAAAAAGAACTGTTGATTTGCCACGGACACCCAATTGGAGTGGTACGTTCAGAAAAAAAATACGAGAATTTCATACTTCATGTTGAATGGAAACACATGGAAGCCGGCGGAAATTCAGGTAATTTTGTATGGAGCGATGCTAATGCTGATGAAACTAATCGGTTACCAAACGGAGTAGAAGTGCAAATGCTTGAACTCGACTGGGTAAACCTGAACAAACGAGATGGAGAAACTCCACCGATTGCTTATGTTCACGGTGAATTATTTGGCGTTGGAGGAGTGGAAACGGTTCCCGACAATCCACGCGGAACACGTAGCAAATCAATAGAAAATCGCTGTCTTGGGAAAGGAGAATGGAATACCTACGATGTGGTTTGTGTGGATGGCACTATCAAACTTTCAGTAAACGGAAAATTTGTGAACGGTATTAGCAAATCCTCAAAAAAATCAGGTTATATCTGTCTTGAATCCGAAGGGGCTGAAATCCATTTTAGGAATTTTAGGATTGTGGAGTTGCCGTAAAATTTGGAAGGGAAGAGTCTCTTATGATTATTCCAAATAAAAAAGCACAACTGTATTACTTGTCAGTTGTGCTTTTTTGATGATCTTACAAATACCCAATAATCTTATCCATCCGTTCCGAAATATCCTTCAATCGGGTTCTGTCGCCGCCATCAACTTCGGCAGTTAGCCAGCCTCCTTTGTGATTGATTTCGCTTACGGCTTTCATCACTACCGGCCAATTGTTGTCGCCTTCCAAAAGGTTCACATTGAAACCTTCCCACAAACCCTTTTTGTTCATTAGTTCGCGGCTGTATTCTTTGATGTGGAGTTTCATGATGCGCGAATTCAGGGTTTTTACCCACTGTTCGGGCCAGCCATAGCGTAAAACATTTCCCATGTCGAAATACCAACCTACCAGCGGATGATTGATTTCGTCGATAAATCGTTTGGCTTCCAGGGGGCTAAGGAGGAAATTGTTCCAAACGTTTTCGAGGGCAATTTGCATCCCTGTTTTTTCGGCATAGGGAATTAAAAGTCTAATAGAATCAAGCGCGGTAATGTATGCCTGCTCGTAACTCACTTTTTCGTTCACAACGCCCGGTACTACCAAAACTGTATCACCGCCAAAATCCTTAACTTCTTGTAGCGATTGTGCCACCGATTGAATGATTTTTTTCCGCACTTCGGGATCAGGGTCGGTAAGCGGCATTTTCCAATGATCTTTGTTCACCATGCTCGGGAGTTCGATGCCCGATTTTGTCTTTGCTTCAAGTATTTCGTTTTTATTCAATTCTGTGGGACTGTTCAATTCAACCCCATCGAAACCTAAATCTTTAACTAATTTGAACTTGTCAGCTACGGATAAATCTT
>JADYZK010000165.1 GCA_020853175.1 Bacteroidales bacterium | reverse complement strand
TACTTCGTAACCTTCGCTTTTTACATCTCTTATTTTGTGATGGCCCTCCCCTCGTCGTGGATATTGAAAAAAACAGGCTTCAAAAACGGCATGACCATCGGCCTTTTGGTGATGATGGTAGGCGCATTGATCTTTATTCCCGCAGCCTTAGAACGTTCCTATGTCGTTTTTTTGATTGGGCTTTTCACCATCGGAACAGGCCTCGCCTTGCTTCAAACCGCCGTCAACCCTTACGTTACCATTTTGGGACCGCTCGAAAGTGCCGCCAAACGCATCAGCATTATGGGCATTGCCAATAAGTTTGCAGGGGTATTGGCACCGGTGATGCTGGCTTCCATTGTTTTAAAAAACACCACCGAACTGAACGAGCAACTAACGCTTGCAACCGATCCTGCCGTACGGGACCAAATCTTGGATGTGCTTTCGCATCGTTTGATTTTTCCCTACGCGCTGATGGCGATCTTTTTGATTGCTTTGGCCGTTTTTATCCGTTTCACTAACCTGCCCGACATCAACGCGGAGGAAGATGAAACCCACGACGCCCACGATACCAAAAAAACGGTTTTCAGTTTTCCTAATCTCATTTTTGGGGTCATCGCTTTGTTTTTCTACGTAGGCGTTGAAGTGGTGGCCGGCGACACCATCATCCGCTACGGCGATTCGCTTGGCATTGCAATGGAGTCTGCAAAATACTTCACTTCGTTGATGTTGGTTTTTATGGTCATAGGCTATTTCATTGGCGTTGCGCTCATTCCCAAATACCTGAACCAAAAAACTGCGTTGATCATCTGTTCGCTCAGTGGTGTAGCATTTTCGCTTTTGGCCATCTTTTCCAATCCGGCAATCAGTTTTTCTATGCCATTTCTTGATTTCACCACTTTCGACAGCATCCAGCTCACCATTCCTTACACCGTACTTTTTGTGGCACTGTTGGGTTTAGCCAACAGCCTGGTGTGGCCTGCTATTTGGCCTTTGGCCTTGGAAGGCGTGGGTCGTTTCACCAAAACAGGTTCTGCCATGCTCATCATGTCTATTGCCGGTGGCGCCATTATACCATTGGTTTACGGATTGCTGGCCGAAAGCACAACCACACAAACGGCCTATTGGGTGTGCGTTCCCTGTTATTTGATCATCATGGCATTTGCCTTGTCGGTGCATCGGAAAAAGAAATTGGCATAACAATTAAAAAGGCATTAGCAGAAAAAAACACCATGAAAATGAATCCACGCAACCACACCTCCGGCAATCTATTACTCCTTACTGCCGCCGCTATATGGGGACTTGCTTTCGTAGCCCAGCGTCAGGGGATGGAACACCTTGGACCACTCACATTTAACGGCATAAGATTTATTTTGGGGGCTCTCACCTTGCTGGTGTATATTGGTTTCAGTATGCCCAACTTCAAGTGGAAAGAGCTCACCCGGCCCCAACTTTTGATGCATAGCGCGATGGCAGGTGTGGTCTTGTTTTTTGCCTCAACGTTTCAGCAGGTGGGCATGATATACACTACAGCCGGCAACGCAGGCTTTATCACCAGTTTGTATGTGCTTTTCATCCCATTTATCGGACTGTTACAGCGCAAACCTTCTACCCTTCAGGTGTGGGCCGGAGCCACTTTTGCTACCGCCGGATTGTATTTCTTATCCGTGAAAGACGGCTTTACCCTGTCAACCGGTGATTTATTGGTGCTGATTGGTGCTATTTTTTGGGCCTTTCACATGATTGTGCTTTCCTACATCGCACCGCAACACGACTTTAGGTTGATTGCTTTTTTGCAATTTGCCATCGTAGGTGTGATCAGCGTGGTGTTGGCTCTTTTCTTTGAAACCGTTCTTTGGTCAGGCATTCAAGGCTCCATGGTTTCAATTTTGTATGCCGGAGTTGTTTCTGCAGGAATTGGTTTTACGCTTCAAATTGCCGGCCAGCGAAAAGCACGCGCCGACCATACGGCCATCATTTTGAGTTTGGAGGCCGTATTTGCCATGCTGGGCGGCATGTTGATTCTGCAAGAAAAAATGTCAGGCAGGGAGTTTTTTGGTGCCGGATTGATGCTTTGTGGAGTAATTATTGCTCAATATTATCCTCAAAAACCATCGAAAAAGGTAACGAAAGTATAAAAACGCTGGATTGCTTAACGGATGGCATCGAAACCTTGTCCGTAAACCCCCATCACTGTTGAAATGGAGACAAAAGCCTCGGGGTCTTCCTCTTTCACGATCCTGAAAACCATCTGGTACTCCATTCTTTTTACGATAATCATCAGAATATCATTCTCCGACTTGGTGTACCATCCCACTCCTTTGATAAATGTTACGCCCCTTCCTGTTTCGTTGCCAATGCGATCGGCAATGCTGTTGGCTTTTTTAGAAAAGATAAACATCTGCACCGACTGCTTGTTGCCGGTGATAATAAGATCAATCACATAGCTGACTACCGACATCACCACGAAGCCATAAACCAAGGTGTCTATCGTTCTAAAAATGAAAAACGAACTCGAAATAATGAAAACATCTAAGAAAAGGATGATCTTTCCCGGGCTGATGTTTCGGTATTTATTCACAATCATGGCCACAATATCGGTACCACCGGTGCTACCACCTTGGGTAAAAATCAATCCCATACTCGAGCCCGACATCACCGCACCCACCACCGAAGCCATGAATTTATCCGTTACAAAAGGCTCGCGGATATAATACTGCAAAATAGCAAAAAAGAAGGAGAGCATCCCTATGGAATAAATGGTTTTTACACCAAACCCAACTCCTAAAAGCCTAAATGCGAATATGATAAGCACTGCATTGATAGCCAGAACCGAGACGCCAACAGGCAATCCGCTGGCCCAAAAAATCAAGGTAGCTATACCGCTGACACCGCCACCAAGAATTTCATTTGGAATCAAAAAGCCCGTCCAACCTAAAGCCATTACAAAAAGCCCAAGGGTTATGATAACGTACGATTTCAATTCATTGACAAAGGTTTTTTGCTTTCCCATT
>JADYZK010000164.1 GCA_020853175.1 Bacteroidales bacterium | reverse complement strand
TTATTGCCCTCATAGCTGTTCAAATCAGCTCTTGTACCGAAAAATACAAGAAAGAAATTGAGAGATTAAACGCCTCTAACGACAGTTTAAAAAACCAAGGCGTTGAAAAAGACACCATCACCATGGCTTACGTTACAGCTTTCAATGCGATTCAGCGCAATTTGGAGGAGATTAAGATGAAAGAAAAGCTAATCACCCAACTTTCAGATAGCGATCCGGAAATACGTAAAAGCAAAGAAGAGGATATCAACCGCGACATTGAAGCTATTTATGAATTATTGCTCAAGAACAAACAAATGGTTGACGACTTGAAACGACAACTCGGTGGTGCCGGCAAAAAACGCGCTGAATTAGAGCAGATGATTGCCAGCTTAAGCATGCAAATTGAAACCAAAGACGCTGAAATGAGCGAGCTGAAAGAAACCCTCAGCAACAAACAACTCGTGATTCGCAACTTAGAGCAGAACCTCTCGGCAATGGAAACCCAAAGTTTGCAAAAAGAGGCCGTGATTGCACAACAAGTAGTCGAAAAAAACACTGTTTGGTACATAGTAGGTACCCGTAAAAACCTCGAAGAACAAAAAATCGTTACCAAAGAAGGTGGTTTTATAGGTTTAGGCAAAACACGCAAAGTGAATGAAGATTTTGATAAATCGCTCTTCACCATGGCCGACCAGCGCGACCTGATGGCTTTGCCTGTATTCAGTAAAAAAGCACGATTGTTGACCATCCACCCTGCTGCGAGCTATCAGTTTTTGGGCGAGGACAATATTGACAGCCTAAAAATACTTCATCCCGATGATTTCTGGAGTGCTTCACGCTACTTGGTAGTGATGATTGACTAATCCTTCCACAAACAAAAAAGGGCTGTTTTCGATGAAAACAGCCCTTTTTTTTTGGACCAATGCCTTAAAATGCAGCAGTAATTTTTTGTTGCAAAGATTCAAATTCAATAGGTGACAGTTTCAATTTAGATTTACTGAATTCCATATCATAAATACTATCAATCGGCACCAAATGGATATGTGCATGAGGCACTTCCAAACCGATAACTGTTACGCCTATTTTGGTACAAGGAACTACAGCTTTAATGGCATGTGCAACTTTTTTGGCAAAAACCATCATTTCAGCAAGATCGCTATCTTCCATATCGAAGATATAATCCGTCTCTTTTTTAGGGATGACTAAAGTATGTCCTTTGGCCAATGGATTGATATCGAAAAAGGCCAAAAAATTGTTATCTTCTGCTACCTTGTAGCAGGGTATTTCCCCTTGAACGATGCGCGTGAAAATAGTTGCCATAAGTCTGCTTTTAACGTGAAATTTGAACTATTTCCAACGAAACCTTTCCGGCAGGAACACTAATTTCGGCACGATCGCCTACTGATTTGCCAAGAAGCCCTTTGGCCACAGGAGAATTCACTGAAATTTTTCCCGTCTTAATATCGGCTTCCTTTTCAGGAACAATAATGTAATTCATCGTTGTGCCACTCTTTATGTTTTTAAGCGTCACTTTTGAAAGTAGCAATACTTTTGAGGTATCCATCTTCGACTCATCTAAAACACGGGCGCTCATCAGCAAGTCCTGCAACTGCGAAATCTTTAATTCAAGCATTCCTTGTGCTTCTTTTGCAGCATCATATTCGGCATTCTCCGAAAGGTCACCTTTGTCGCGCGCCTCGGCAATCATCTGGCTGATACGCGGCCTTTCCTTTGCCATAAGTTCTTCTAACTCGTTTTTCAAACGCTTCAAGCCTTCTTCTGTGAAATATTTTAATTCCGACATCTGGTTTGGGTTTAATGATATTAAGTAAAAAAGACCCTTAGCAGAGTAAGGGCCTTTCAAAAAGCAAAATTACTTCTTTTTTTTATTCTACGCTTAGAAACTAATCTTAGCTCCTATGGTATGGTTTCCTCCAAAATGATCCGTATCTCTATAGGAGTACTCAATCGCTATGGCCGAGCCTTTTTCTTTGTTCATTGGAACTTGAACGGTAAGTCCTGCACTCAAGCCTTTGCTAACATTGGTGCGAGCATCCGTTTCGATATTGTCCCACATTCCTTCTTCATAGGTATAACCCGCACGAAGAAGCAAATAGTCTTTCAAACTGAATTCAGCACCGGCAGTGATCTGATCCTTAGTAAAAGAATTTGAGGTGAAGTTACCAGCCATGGTGAAACGGTAATCATTTTCAAACAAGAAATCATAGGCCGCGCCAATCACCAACTGCGTTGGAAGCTCAAAAGCTTCTTTACGTTGCTCCAAGGTAAACTGTGTTTCCTGCCCGGGGACGAAAGCGCGCAATGACAAACCATCGCCAGAAAAACTCATGGTAGGCCCGATGTTTTTCAAGGTGATTCCAAAGTGAATGTTTTCTTGCAAACCCGTTACATACTGGATACCGGCATCGAGTGCCACTCCTTGTGCGCTAATATCAGAGATGCTTTCAGAGATGATCTTCAAAACAAATCCTGCATGGATGCTGTTTGAAAACGACTTTGCATAAGCCAGGCTTAAATTTAAAAGACTGGGTGAAAAACTACCCAATCCCCCGTCAGGGAAATCAGTTGTTGTAATAGGAATGTCGCCAAAATTCATTGACATGACAGAAAGTCCCATAACACCGGATTCTCCCATGCGTTGAGCCAAACCAAAAGATACAATATTCACATCTGAACCTGAAAGCCAATTGGTATGCGCAAAGATCATGTCAGTCTTTTGGGTAAACGCAAGTCCACCCACATTGCTCCAAATGCCTTCGAGGCCTTTAATACTGGCCATGCCTGCATTTCCCCAACCGGTGCTGCGCGCCCACGGATTGATCAACAACTCTGAAGCTCCAGCTTGACCCGATCTGTCTTTGTTTCCGGCTTGCACACTTCCAGCCCCCAATGCGATGATGAGGCTAATTGCGATGATATATTTATATAAAGTACTCATATTCATGTAATTTTTTTGTTCGCAACTCATGGGTTTTAGAATGTATTCAGGTCTATAGGACGCATGGTACCAAACCATTTGATGATGCGTTCGCCTTCATCTGATTTGATGTGAATGAGATAAATTCCACTGGCGATCGGTACACCTGCAAAGTTTTTTAAATCCCAATCCAATGACGTTTTACTTTCATCTTTTCTAAACTGCCTGATCTTTGTGCCGCTCATATTATAGATGGTGACCACGCACGTTATCGGCAGGTTAGCAATCTTCACCCTGTTGTCCAGTGCATTTCGCTCGTAATTGCTGTAAGCATAATATGGATTTGGAACAACGGTAATTAAATCAAGGTCATTCTCCAGCTTCACCGGATTTCGTTGCTCCGCCGCCAAGTTTTTCAAACTAAAGGCATATTTTGGATAACCTCCGTTTTCAACAGTTCCACTGTATGCACTATCAACAGGCAACAATGATTGGTGACGTGCATAAGGTTTAGCCACACGGATACGAACGGTAGCCTCATTGGATAACCACTCCTGTCCTTTGATCGGCATAGGCATCCCGGCATACATAATCTGCGAGAAGAAATTTTGGGTATTGATTTGTATGAAGTTAGGACTGTCAAAGATCGTATCTAACATACTGTATGCATATTTTCCGGCATCATAAGCAGGTGCTGCATAATCAAATACATAACCTAACTGATCAAATTGGCTAAAGTCATGTCGCATGATATACACATAATGTTTACCACCAAATAAAGCCTCACCACTTGTTTGAGAGAAGATATTTGGGTCATTATTTTGAAACTCCAATTCGGTATTGCGTGGAGGCGGATTGAACAACATATCGCGTCCGTTTTGAGCCGAGAGGTAAGAATCTTCACCAAACATTATATTCAAACGTTCACCGGTTTCCACATTAATGGCATATCCGGGGAACCAACCCATCCCATAGCTACCAATATAATTAGGGTCGTTGGGATTGGTACTGGGTTCGATATCCATTGAAGCGGCAGGTTTTCCGTCTTTATCCACTGAAGGTGATTTGCGCAAAGCAAAACGTTTGGCACGACCTTGCGTTAACAATGAGTCGGCACCCATTTCAAGCACAGGACTGCGGGTCCATTTCGATTTATCAGGAGTAAACACGATGTCAACACTGGAGATGGTTTGCATACTCCTCAATGATTTTGACAAAGAGCTAAAGCCAGGGCCGATACGACTTTGTCCGGTTTCAACGGTATTGTTACCGTAACTTACTAAGGCATAAGGAGCCCAGGTGCGTCCGGCAATTTTTTCATACGACTCATCAGGATCCCAAGGGCGCAATGGGCTTGAAGACATTCCCCAGTCATCATTGGAAGCATTTTCAGTGTCTTTATACTTACCCGATCGGATCCAGTTCAATGGTGAGCCCGGTTGATCAACATCAGCGATTCCGGTTAAATAAGCACGTGAGCTGTCTGCATAAGTGATAGAAGAACTGAGAAAACCGTTATTGGTAGCCAAAACATTGGAGACTCCTTCGTTTTCAGCATTATTTCCTACACGGTATAAACCGGGGAAGTAGGGTTGTGTAATGCGAACAGAAATACCTCTGCTTAAGAAAAGCTTTTCAACATCTGTTATAGTAGTTGAGTCTGATTTAAACACCTCATTGGTAGCCAAATCTTTCAAATACCAGTAGGAAACCAATTTACTTGCCGTATCGCCGATAACCAATCCGTCATTGATGACATTGAATATTCTTTGCGATACCAAGGTATCCATCCAAAGCTCGTAATCAGAAGGAACAACCTTAATGGGGTCAATCACTTTTACTGTGATAGGACTGGCATTCTCTTTATAAGTAGGATTATAAGCAATAGGATAATTGGCGTTTCCAAAGGCATTATCAGCGCTGGCCGGTGCCTTTGCGAGAATTTCTTCCACTGTTTCAGGTGTTAAATCAAGATAATTTCCACCGTTACCATGTCCGGCCAAACGAGTAACCTCAGGACTATCACCATAAGTGGCATTAATTACTGTACCATTAACGGTTTTATGAGGAATGGCAGTGTAAAGCTTGATATTCTTACGACCGGCCAAGAAAGGAGTTTTTTGTCCTAACAACCCACCAATGATACTGGGTTCATCACTATAAGGCATGAATTCATTCCATGCATAGGCAATGGCTAGATAATAATACTGTTTGTGGTTGACCAAACGCGTATCACCGGTAGCGAAAGCATCTTGAGTGACTGTAAAAGAATGTTGGATACCATTGTCGCTACCACTGACCTCAACAACAGGAACAGTAGCACCAATACTTTCATCAAAATAATAGTTTACAATTTTCTTGACGTCATTTTTCTTATCAAACTGAGCGATCAAACGCACCTTGTCAGGATCTCTCAAGCTTTCCACACTTACCGTAGCATTGGATAATTGGTAAATTAAATACCCCTCGAAGCGGTAAAGTGAGTCGCTGCGTTGTCCTTCAATAACCGGATGTGGTTGAACGATATTTGGGTCAAACTCAAAATATTCTTCATTGTAGTTATTGGATGAGGGAGAGTTAGAG
>JADYZK010000163.1 GCA_020853175.1 Bacteroidales bacterium | reverse complement strand
AATTTTGATAAAGCGCAGGGTATTCGTTGGTGATATCGGTGGGCAACTGATCGAGGATGATGACCCTGCCGGTGATTTGACTTAAAATTTGATCGGTTCCCGTAAACTTGGCCGGCATGATGACGTAAGCCGTGTAAAGTCCATTGTTTTCGGCAATGAGGGTGTCGAAAACCTTGCGGTTGAAATGATGGAAGTAAATATCAATCAACACATTACCACCCATCGCCTTTTGAAAAGCAGTGTACAAATCTTCCTTAAAGGCGTTGAACTCATCAAAAAGCAAAAACACTTTCTGTTGGATGTCCACATTGGTGGTCTCAACATAGTATCCTTTTCCGGGTTTTGATGAAATGATGCCCTTGGATTTGAGCTCGTTGTAGGCAATTAAAACTGTGTCGCGCGACAGGCTCCACTCTTTGCACACCTCGTTGATGCTGGGAATTTTATCGCCCACCTTGAGTCTGCCCTCTTGGATAGACTTCAGCATGGACTGTACAATTTGCTTGTATTTGGTTTCTGATGAATCGGAACGGACGGTAATAAGATCGTTTTCCATAATATTTTTTAGATCTACTGTTCTGTACTGGTATGCAAATGTAAAGCATTATTTACAAACAGCATTGAAAATTCACTTTTTTTGAAAATTTTCTAACGATATTTCTTAAAGACAGGTTTTCAGTCCAAAAATTGAGATGATTTTGTGCAAAAAACGGCTGAAAGAAGTTCATTAACTGTTTGGATAAAAAAAAAATTACACCTATAATTTATATGGATCAACTTTAATTTTCTGACTTTCTGAGAACAAAGGTATATTTCCGCAACAAAAAACATTGTTGAAATACTTCAATTTGAGATACTTATAGTTGGATGTTAATAAAATATAAAGATTTTTTAATAAAAACCTACCAGTACGTACCAGTATGTATTAAATAGTTCTACATTTGCTCGTGTTAGTTTTAACCTAAACCTAAATCACAATGGAATTGCAAAAAAACTCAAATCTTGCACCGCAAAAGCAAGCCTTTCATCAAAAAAGTTGGGTATGGATTGTCTCCTTCCTCCTTTTCGCGATGACCTCCGGACTGGCTTTTACGGCAGACGCTTTTGGTCAGACCGGAAGCGCAAAAATTACCGGAACTGTTGTCTTTGCTGAAACCCAGGAAACGATTATCGGTGCCAACATCTTCATTAAAGGCACCACCACAGGTACTGTTTCCGATTTCGACGGCAAATACAGCATCGAAGCTAAAATAGGCGACGTGCTTGTTTTCTCCTTTGTTGGAACCAAGTCGCAGGAACACCTCGTTACCGGAAGCACCGTGCTCAACGTGAAGCTAACTGCCGATGCCCTTATGTTGGACGAATTTGTGGTTGTAGGCTATGGTCTGCAAAAGAAAAGTGATGTTTCGGGAAGTGTTTCAACCGTAAACATGGACGACCTTAGCAAAACCAAGGCCGCCGACCCCATCCAATCGCTGCAAGGCCTCGCCAGTGGTGTCACCGTCACCAACGTGAGCGGCGAACCCGGCACCGAAGCCACCATCAACATCAGGGGTGTAACCACCTTGGGCGAAAACCAACCTTTGGTATTGATTGACGGCGTTCCAGGATCGTTGAGCAACTTATCACAAGAAGAAATTGAAAGCATCTCCATCCTCAAAGACGCCGCAGCATCAGCCATTTATGGAACAAAAGCTGCCGGCGGGGTGATTTTGGTGCAAACAAAGCGCGGTGAACGTGACAAAGATTTCAAAGTTTCATACAGCATGAACTACACCTTGCAATCGGTAGATCATTTTTATGAAGTGGCCGATGCCGCCGAATATAAAGAAATTTACTCGATGGTAGCCTCCACCGACCCCAGCAAAACCAGCGCAGAAGCCATTCTGTTGGCCGAACAAAATGGGTTGCCTATTGGCGAATTTAACGGCATCCGCTTTGCAGCCGATGATTACGCTTTCAACTACGACCGAAAAGAAAACGGCGTTCCCGTGTATGCCAACGTGAACTGGCAAGACGAAATGTTTCGCAACACCGGCGCACAACAGCACTCCATTTTGATAACCGGCGGTGGCAAAAACTCCAATATGAGCCTCTCGGGCAATTATACCGACCAAAAAGGAACCCTTATCGGCTCAGGATTTAAAAAAGGCGGTTTCCGTTTCACCTCCGACCTCACCAAAAACTGGTTGAAACTTGGCCAGTCCATCTCCTACACCAAACGTGATGGCTCTTCGTTCAACTCCGTCGGCTATGGCCAGATGTACGACGTGATTTCAGCCATCCCACATGTGCAGATCTACAATCCTAACAACGACGGCGGTTACGGCGGATACATCAACGATATGCCCGAAGGCATCAGGGCCAACCCTGTGGCCAGAGCCTTGCTGCCCAACACCGATTTCAGCAATGAATACCTCAGCGTGAATGGCAATGCTGAAGTTACCTTCACCAAAAACCTAAAATACAAATTCAACCTTGGATTTCAGAGCGACAACCTCTACAATTTCAATTTCACCCCTACCTATTACGTTTCTCCACAAGATTTCAGTGATCAGAATTATCTCAACGAAACGCGCACCAGATCAACAGAATGGATTGCTGAAAACTTGTTGACCTACAGCAAATTGTTTGGAAGTCGCCACCAAGTGGATGCCCTTTTAGGATATAGCGCCGAGCAAAATAAATTCAGACTTTTGGGTGCCAAAGGCGAAGATATTCCTTACAACGAACTTCCTGTTTTGGATCTTGCCACACAACTTAAAGAGGTAGCCTCCAACGGATTGGAAAAAACAATGGCCTCCACCTTCGGACGTATCAACTACAGCCTCGACGGCAAATATCACCTGCAAACCAGTTTCCGCCGCGATGGTTCATCCAACTTCGGTAGCGAAAACAAATACGGTTTCTTCCCCTCCGTTTCCTTGGCTTGGAATATTTCCCAAGAGTCATTTTTCAATATTCCACTCATCTCCGACCTCAAACTCAGGGCTTCTTATGGCCAATTGGGCAACGACAGAATTCCTTCCTATTTGTATATTCAAGGCATTACGAGTGGATTCTTCTACGTAAACGGAATGAACGAACTGGTGACCGGTATGACAGGATTTAACCTCGCCAACAAAGACATCAAATGGGAAACCACCACCACTTCCAACTTTGGTTTGGATTTAAGAATGTGGAACGACCGCTTGTTGTTTACTGCCGATTATTTCCAAAAAACCACCAAAGATATCCTTGTTGAAGTGAACCTTCCCCTTTCTTATGGAGGAGCCACGAGTCAGATTATGAATGCCGCCACTGTTGACAACAACGGTTTTGAACTTTCAGCCGAATGGCGCGAAAAAATTGGCGATTTCAAATACAGCATCGGCGGTAATTTTACCACCTACAAAAACAAAGTGGTTTCATTGGGAACCCGCACCGAACCTATATGGGGAACTGACGTGGACTGGAACTCGGGCAGCGTAACCCGCACTGCCATTGGAGAATCCATTTCGGAGTTTTACGTATGGAAAACCAACGGCATCTTCCAAAATCAAGCCGAAATTGACGAATGGAACATACAAGGCGCTACAGATGAAAGTGGTAATTTTAGCCCATTGCAACCCAATGCAGCTCCCGGCGATTTGCGTTTTGTTGATGTGGACGGAAACGGCGTTTTGGACGACAAAGACCGCACCCATGCCGGCTCGCCCATCCCCGATTTCACTTATTCGCTCAACCTGCGTTTAGAATACAAAGGCTTTGATATGTATGCTTTGTTCTATGGCGTGCAAGGCAATGAAATTTTCAACGGATTAAAATACAGATCAGAACGTTTGGACAACTACTGGAACTATT
>JADYZK010000162.1 GCA_020853175.1 Bacteroidales bacterium | reverse complement strand
TTCTGCCAGTGTTTGCTTAGGTATGCCAATGCCGCTATCTGACACCGAGAAGATCAATTGATTGTGAGCATCTTTTCGTCCTGAAATGATGATTTTTCCACCCGGATGTGTGAACTTAGCCGCATTGCTTAAAAGATTTCTTAGGGCTATTTCTATCATTTTTGAATCAAACATCCCCATTATCTCATTGGTGGTCAAATTGTTAAGTTTTAGAAACTTTTGCTCAAAAAGTGGTAAAAGTGAACTTATGATGCTTTCGATGAACTGCGACACATTGTGGTGTTGAATATTGGGTTGTAAGCTACCACTTTGCAAACGCGACCATTGAAGCAGATTGTCCAGCAAATCATAGGTTGAAAGTGCTAAGGAATGCAGTTGTAGGGCGTGTGAGCGCATTTCGGCCATCGAATCAATGATGCCTTCTTCGGCCATCAATTCCGAGAGGCCAATGAACGAAGTAAAGGGGCTTCTTAAATCGTGAGCGATGATGGAGAAGAGGCGGTTTTTGGTGTCGTTGGATTCGGAAAGTTGCAGGGTGTTTTCGCGAAGCAATGCGTCGAGTTGAATTTTCATGATGGTATCGGCAAAAATATTGGCCAACACTTGCAGGTAGCCTAAAAGTGTTTCGTTTATGGCTACGCTTTTAGTTACTGACTCAAAACAGAAATAACCAAAGATGCTGTCGGCTTTCATTAGAGGGATCACCAAAAGCGTTTTGGTTTTGCGACGCGAAAACATTTCTCTTTCTTCTTTGGCATTTTCGGAAATGTTTTGGATGTCTTCTACATAAAAATGTGTCTTAGATTGGATGATGCGTTTTAGTGCATATAGGTTTTCCAACGAAATCGTTCGATGACTTTGACTCATCGGTTCAATATTTTTGCGACACCATTCGTGGGTATTGGTCAATGTGTTGGCATCATCATTGAGCTGGAAAATGGTACAGCGGTCGGCATTTAAAAAGTTGCCACATTGTTCAAGAGCATAAAATAGCACTTCATCATTCTTAGCTTTGTCAAAGTTGATGAGGTTTTTTGAGATGTCGGCGATCGTTTTCTGAAAGTCAGCATTCAAGTGGATGGCTTCCTCCATTTTTTTTCTTTCATCCACATTTCGGCTTACCCCCACAATTTCTACCTCACCTTTAAGGTTGTATTGTAGGTGCGTTGAAACCTCTACATGCACAAGGCTTCCATCTTTGCAGGGTTGTTGTAGGATAACTACTCGATGTGACTTGTTGCGATCTTGGTCAACAATAAAATTTTTATATGCTTCTGAAACATTTTCTTCCACTATTTTGGCCGATTCAGGTGTAAGACTTTCTTCAAGTGATTGTGCCATAGCTTCTTCGGCGGTAAAGCCGCGCAACTGAAACACCGATGGGCTGATGTAGCTGAAGGCCATAGCTGTGGTATTAAGCACCCAAATCACATCGTAAATGTTGTTGTTGATCAATCGTTCGCGCTCCTCGCTTATTTTGAGTGCTTCGGTGATGTTTTTTTGTTGGGTGATGTCGAAAAATGTGCCAATAACAGTGGGCTGACCGTCAACCATCACCAACTCGGCGGAGTGATCAATCCAAATGGTTGTTCCATCGGCTTTTATGATTTGAATCTCATATCTTTTGATGGGGTTTTTGCCCTTGAAACGAGCATCAGAGATGGCTAAAACTTCTTCAATTGAATCGGGATGGATGAAATCATGCAATGATAACTTTTCTAATTCTTGTTTGCTGTAACCCGAAATGGCTTCCATGGCAGGATTTACCATGATAAAACGTTTGTTGCGATACATATAAATGCCGGCGGAGGCAGTATCCATGAGGGTTTTGAACTTTTCTTCGCTTTCGCGATGGGCCATTTCGGCGTTTTTCGATTCGGTAATGTCGCGAGCTACGGCAAAAATGGAGTTGTCGTTTTGATCGGCTAGGCACTTCATGCTCACCCATTTCAAATCACCTGATTTACTGATCACGCGAAATTCGCTGGTAAGCGCACGATCCAACTTGCTGATCTTGGAGAGGAAATCGGTCGTCATCTGTTGGTCGTCGGGGTAAACAATTGTCTCAAACGGCTGGCCGGTTAAGGCTTTGCTTGTCCATTCCAAATCTTTTTCCCAAGCAGGATTCAAAGCTTTAAAACGTCCATCGAAGCCAATGATGCAAAACATATCCAGGGCTTGATTGTAAAACTGATCGGCAGTATGCAATGCTTTTTTGGTTAAAACATAGTCTGAAACATCTTCAATGGTTTCAATTATACTGGTTATTTTTCCTTCTGCATCAAAAACCGGATGGGCAGTAACACGTGCATTGCTTTTTTTTCCGCCTAGATTTTTTTCAACTTCAATGGTGTGCACCAAGCCGTCTTTCATGGTCAAAATGGCTTGACATTCGGGGCAGTAGGTGCCATTGTTTTCGCTTCCCATGGATTCAAAACAGACACTCTTATTGGGGTCTTGTGTTTGTGGAAACCATTTGCGAAGCTGTTGGTTGGCTTCGAGAAGTTGCATATCGGTGTTGATGAGGGCCACGCCAATTGAAAGTTGATCGAAAAGGCTATAAAAACGATCTCTGCTTTCTTGAAGCAATGCTTCATTTTGGGCTTTTTGTTTGCTCGAAGCATATTCGAAAAGGGTAATGGAAAGCAAAATCAAAAAATAAACAAACATAAATACTCCCGAATGGTGGTGATCATTGTTTTCGGAACGGATGTCGAAAAGGAAGAAAGCCAGCAAAACAAAAAACAATGCCAAGCTGTACTGCAAGGCCACGCTAAATTTTTTGAAATGATAGGCCAACAAGGGAAAAATGAAAGCCCATAGAACACCCGCTCCTTTTGTTCCTCCGGAATAAAACAGGTAAACCGCAGTAATGAAGGCGTAAACAAGAAACAAATGCGTCCAAATGTTGAAATTGCGTGTCTTTTCAAAAATGATGAGAGAAACCAGGGAAATAAGAATGTAGCTGAATGATAGAAGTGCAATAAAATAATACTGGTTTAAAATGTTGATAATGAACATTGATATTGTAGTAAACCCCATGATGGCACTCAAGAAATAGACCGATTTCTTGTTTTCGCGTTGATTTTTTTCTTCGATAAAACGCTTTTGTGTAGCTGTCGTGATTTTAGATTTTTTCATCGCTGATTTTACATTGAAGTGAAGGGTTTGCCTGATAGGTGTTTTTCTATTTTTTCAAGAAGCTGCGATTTGGTGAAGGGCTTAGCAATGTAATCGTCGCAGCCAAGGGCGATGGCTTTTTGTTCTATCCCATCGTTGGTGAGTGCTGTAACTGCTATCACCGGAATACTATAACCTTGCGAACGCAGCTTTTCAACTACATCTAAGCCATTCAAAATGGGCATTTTAATGTCTAACAACAACAAATGGATGGGGATTTTTTTGTTAAAATAATCCAATACCTCTTGGCCGTTTTTTGCCACCAAAAGGTTTACTGTTGAATGTTTAAAAACAGTTTTTAAAAAAGTAATGTTATCATCTTCGTCTTCGGCAATCAAAATGGTTGGACTTAAAAGCGTTTCGTCACTTTTTTGACTGTGGTCTTTAACCACCTCATTTTCTTCTTTATGCAGGGGTAAAATCACTTTCACTTCAGTTCCTTTCCCTGTTTTTGAATCCAAACGAACATTGCCTTTCATCAGATTGATGTAAGCCTTAACAATGGCCAACCCCAAACCATTGCCACGAAAAACACGTTGTTGATCGGTTTCAATTTTGCTAAAAGGCTCAAAAATATACTGCATTTGTTCGGGTTCAATGCCAATTCCACTGTCTTTGACACTGATTTGAAGTGCTTGATGCACAGCAAGCACCTTAAAATCAACGCTTCCCTTTTCGGTAAATTTAAACGCGTTGTCCAGTAGTTTCTCAAAAATGTCTATCAGTTTGTGCTTGTCGGCGTTTACCATAAAATCAGCCCCAATAAAATTGCACACAAAATTAAACTTCAATTTTTTTTCTTGGGCATGGAGGGCATATTTTTTTTCTAACTTTAAAATTTCCGGTGTTAGGTTAAATTTTGAGAGATACAAACGCTCTTGTTGCGCTTGAATTTTGGCCATATTCACCGTATCGTTGATGATGTTGGTGAGCTGATGGCTGTTTTGCGCAATGAGTTGGCTGAAATTTTTAGCCTCTTCCGGCTCGAAGCCGTTGCCTACCATCATATCAGTTAAACCCACAATGCAGTTCAGCGGAGTGCGCACCTCGTGTGAGAGGTTATTGAGAAAGGAGGTTTTCAGCCGGTTGCTTTCTTCGGCTTGCTTTTTGGCTTCGAGCAAATGAATGAGGCTTCTTTGCCGTTGGATGACCGAACTTATTTGTCCGCTCACAAATTCCATCAGCTCAACGGTGGCTTGGTCGTAAGCATTTTCATTGTCGAAGCTTTGCACCACAATGGCTCCGATCACTTTTTCGTTGGCCATAAGCGGCACGCCCAACCAAATTTTGGCAGGCACACCCAATCGTTTAATTTTTCCGGAGGCTTCAAGGGCGTCTATCTGTTGGTTATTGATCAGAAGCGATGTTTTTTGTTGCACCACAATGCCTGTTAGCGACCCTTCGGCTTTCCAAAAAGGGATGTTTTCGTTGCTGTCTTCATCATTCAAGGCACTCAAAGATTGTTTGGCTTCGTCGTAAAAAGCTATGAACATATTGGTAGTGTCAATCAGTTGCGACAGTTCATTTTTGATGGTTTCAACCAAAGGAGTTAAATCGTTGGTGAGGCTCACCGCGTTGGTGATGTTGAAAAGCATTTTTTGAACCATTTTGGCATTGTGCTGGTTGGTGATGTCGCTGCCGATAATCACTGCACCTTCCACCTCGCCGTTTTGATCGAAAGTGGGGGAGAGATGCAAATTGATCCAGTAATTTTTTCCTGTAACGCTTTTTACCATCACTTCTTCATACACCGATTGACCTTTTAATGCGCTCCTGAATATATTCATCAGGGGTTCTCCTTGGTAAAATGTGCCGGCGTAGTCTATCATATTTTCGGGTATGATGTCTTCTCCAAACAATTCTTTGCATAAAGCCAATGCTTTTTGGTTGTATAGCAGCACCTTACCCTGGGCATCGCAAAATGCGAAAAGGTTGAAGCTGTTTTCAAAAATGGCTTTCAGCTGGGCGTTGGTTTTGCGGATAAGCAGTCGGTCGTCTTTTTGTTGGCTTAGGTCAATGTCAATGCAAAAGAGTTCTTTTTCCTTGCCGGGAATGGTGGTAACGGTAAGGTGAGAAAGCACAGGTACCATTTTGCCCGATTTGCTCTTGAGCTGTACCTCGTGAGGTCGTTTTGAAGCTTCATCGTCAATGGCTTTTTCAAAAAAGTGACGGGTTTTTTCAATTTCGCTTTCGGTGAGGATAAGGTCAAAAACACTTTTACCAACGGCTTCCTCATTGGTGTAGCCATACAATTGGGTGGAGGCATGGTTCCAATATTGTATTTTTCCATCTTTGTCAAATCCATACATGGCCACATGCGGCGTTTGATCCAACAAGTTGATGAGCCTTTCGTCGCTTGCTTTCAGAGCCGCTTCGGCTTCCTTTTGCGCTGTAATGTCGCGCCCGACACCAATAATTTCAAAAACCTCTCCTTCTTCG
>JADYZK010000161.1 GCA_020853175.1 Bacteroidales bacterium | reverse complement strand
GAACGTTGAAACCTGGATTTCAGACACAAATGCTAAAAATAGAAGGAGATGTTAAAACCATTGATGTTGGCTGGTTCAAAAAGATGCTTTTTGGTCAAAAAGACACCGATTCTTATATTCCTATAGATGCGTTTCATTTCTCGCACGACAGCATTGTCACTCAAACCCATCGGTCGGATAGCACTGAGGACATTGAATATTTGAGTTTTTCGTTGGTTGAAGTGCTTGGCATGAGACACCTTAACCCCAAACAGCCTCAAGAAACCATTGCCGAGATGCAACAACATATTGTAGATGACCATATTACCAACAAGAAATTTATTTTAGGTACTGATCAATTTGGTCGCGATATGCTGAGCCGATTGATGATTGGTGCCAGGGTGAGTCTTTCGGTGGGTTTTATTTCGGTGTTCATTTCATTGGTGATTGGCATTGTAGTAGGCAGTTTGGGGGGCTATTTTCGTGGTCGTGTTGATGATGTGGTGGTTTGGCTCATCAATGTGGTGTGGTCCATTCCCACTTTGCTTTTGGTGATTGCCATCACTTTTGCTTTGGGAAAAGGTTTTTGGCAGGTTTTTATTGCCGTTGGCCTCACCATGTGGGTAGAAGTAGCACGTGTGGTGCGGGGTCAAATGTTAGGTATTCGCGAAAAAGAATATGCTGAAGCTGCCAAAGCATTGGGTTTCGGCCATTTCAGGATCATTTTCCGGCATTTATTGCCCAATGTGATGGGGCCTGTGATTGTGATTTCGGCGGCCAATTTTGCATCAGCCATTTTGATTGAGGCCGGATTGAGCTTTCTGGGTTTAGGTGTTCAGCCCCCTATGCCCTCGTGGGGAAGTATGATAAAAGAAAATTACGCCTTCATTATTTTAGATGCAGCCTTTTTGGCCATATTGCCCGGTCTCGCCATCATGTTGTTGGTGCTTTCCTTTATGATGGTGGGCAATGCGTTACGCGATGCGCTCGATATTCGTCGGTAAAAAATCAAACCACGACATTAAAATCGCGAAGGGCATCATTCAGCGATGTTTTATTATCGGTGGATTCTTTTCGTTTTCCAATGATGAGGGCACAAGCCACTTGATAATCTCCGGCAGGAAATTTTTTGGTAAAAGTACCTGGGATTACCACCGATCGTGGTGGTATAATTCCTTTATATTCAATGGCTTGTGACTCACTTACGTCAATAATTCGGGTAGATTGGGTAAGCACAACATTGGCTCCTAACACCGCTTCGCGTTCCACTTTTACACCTTCCACAACAATGCAGCGTGAGCCAATAAAGCAATTGTCTTCAATAATAACAGGCGCAGCCTGAACCGGTTCCAAAACCCCTCCTATACCTACCCCGCCACTTAAATGAACCGATTCGCCAATTTGCGCGCATGAACCCACTGTGGCCCAAGTGTCAACCATCGTTCCGGCACCCACATACGCACCAATGTTGATATAGGATGGCATTAAAATAACACCTTTGGATAGAAAGGAGCCGTAGCGGGCCACAGCATGAGGTACTACCCTAACACCCAACGCTTTGTAATTTTTTTTTAGGGGAATTTTATCGTAAAATTCAAGCGGGCCTGCCTCAAACACCTCCATCTGACGGAGCGGAAAATACAAAATCACTGCTTTTTTTATCCATTCATGAACTTCCCAAAGTCCGCCGGTGTTGGAAGCTACCCTCAACAGCCCTTTGTCGAGCATTTCAATCACGTATTCGATCGCTTGAGTGTATTCAACTTGTTGAAGCAGTGTGCGATCTAACCATGCGCGTTCTATTTTTTGTTTCAATTCATGCATCATAATTTCAATGGTTTTACAGCAGCGAATGTACGAAACCATCTCCATTTGAGGGGCATAAGATAGGTATGAACGAAAAAAATCGTAATTTTGCGGCTTGAGTCGGTAACTACCTATGGGACGTATTTTAGCAATTGATTATGGACAAAAACGCAGTGGAATTGCTGTTACCGATCCCTTGCAAATGATTGCTAATGGCCTGCAAACCATTCCAAGTAAAGAGCTTATCGCTTTTATAACAGCCTATCTCGGCAAAGAATCTGTTAATTGTATCGTTATAGGCGAGCCGAGAGATATGCAAAACAATGCCTCGGATGCGTCCCGTTTTGTAGAACCCTTTGTTAGAAACCTTCGTAAAGTTTTTCCAAATGTTGTAATTGAACGTTATGATGAACGATTTACTTCAAAAATGGCCTTTCAAAGTATGATTGATGCCGGCTTAAACAAAAAAAAACGACAGGACAAAGCATTGATTGACACCATCAGTGCCACCATCATGTTACAATCTTACATGGAATTTATTAAAAATAAACGCTTTAATGAGCTATGATTTTACCCATCGTTGCATACGGGCATCCAACTTTAAAAAAAGTTGCCGTAGATATTTCGCCTGACTTTCCTCGGCTCGATAAACTCATCGAGGACATGTGGGAAACCATGTACAACGCCATCGGCATTGGGTTAGCAGCCCCGCAAGTGAACCAATCTATCCGCCTTTTTGTGATTGATGCCACTCCTTATGCTGATGAAATGCCTGAGGCTAAGGATTTTAAAAAAGTTTTTATCAATGCCAAGATTGAAAAACTGACTGATATTGAGGTAATTATGAATGAAGGCTGCCTTAGTATCCCCGGTTTGAGCGAAGAAGTTCCCAGAAAGGACAGCATCGTGATTCGCTATTGCGATGAGGCATTTGTGGAGCATGAAGAAAAATATGAGGGGTTTATGGCACGTGTCATTCAGCATGAATACGACCATATTGACGGCATTTTGTATATAGATCGTCTTCCGGCCTTCAGAAAATTACTTCTGAAAGGTAAACTGAAAGATATTTCAGAAGGAAAAGTGGATGCCGAATACCGAATGCTTTTTCCTTCTATTCGTAAAAAACAACGTTAAAATATATATTATGAAGACTTTACGATTTGTTTTACTCATGCTGCTGGCAGGATTTCTTTTCGGTTGTGGAACAGGAGGTTCTGAGTCGGGAAGCCTTACTCCGCAAAAAATCGCCACTTTGGAAGCTAAATTATTTGGTCAGGAAGAGGATTATAATGCAAAGGATGCTTTAGAATTGATGCATCTTTATGTGCGTTACAGTGATTCCCTGCCTTCAGATAGCCTCGCGCCCATTTACCTCTTTAAGGCTGCGGATATCAGTATGTTCCAGCAGGAAGGCGGCCAAACTATTGCTATCCTTGACCGCATCTTGGTAAAATATCCCCAACATGAATTGGCTGCTATGAGCCTCTTTTTGAAGGCCTTTACTTTCGATACCCGATTGAACGATACTGCCTCGGCTCGCGTGTATTATCAGCAATTTGTGAATAAATATCCTGACGAAGAATTTACTGACGATGCCATAAATGCTTTGAAGAACTTAGGAAAAACACCTGAAGAGCTTGTTCGCGAATTTGAGTTAATGAATGAGTAATCAAGATTTTAATTTATAAAAAGCACTTGTTTTTTAAAGCAAAAAATCCCCGAAATGTTTCTTTTCGAGGATTTTTTTTTGAACAATGAATCACTGTATTATTTCGCGTAACTCACGGCACGTGTTTCACGGATGACCGTTATTTTTATTTGTCCGGGATAGGTCATCTCTGTTTGAATTTTCTTTGAGAGGTCGAAAGCAAGCTTATCGGCATCGGCATCGCTGATTTGATCGGCTCCAACAATAACACGAAGCTCGCGACCGGCTTGAATAGCGTAGGTTTTTACAACACCATTGTAGGCTAAAGCCATCTCTTCGAGTTTTTTAAGACGTTGAATGTAAGCCTCGACCACTTCGCGGCGGGCACCCGGTCTGGCACCCGAAATGGCATCGCATACTTGAACGATGGGGGCGATCAGGGTTTCCATGTCAATTTCGTCATGGTGGGCACCAATGGCATTGCATACGTCTGGCTTTTCTTTAAACTTTTCAGCAATTTTCATCCCAAGGATGGCATGAGGAAGTTCGGCTTCATTGGTTTCGGCAATTTTTCCGATGTCGTGGAGTAAGCCTGCGCGTTTGGCTGTTTTCACGTTCAGGCCCAACTCGGCAGCCATCGTTGCACTTAATTTGGCCACTTCAATGGAGTGTTGCAACAAATTCTGTCCGTAAGAGGAGCGGTATTTCATGCGTCCAACCATTCTGATGAGGTCGGGATGTAAGTTGTGAATGCCCAAATCAATCACCGTTCGCTTGCCTGTTTCGATGATTTCTTGTTCAATTTGCTTTTCTGTTTTGGTTACAACTTCTTCAATACGCGCAGGGTGGATGCGCCCATCGGTAACAAGCTTGTGCAATGAAAGGCGTGCAATTTCGCGCCTTACCGGATCGAAACCTGATAGGAGAATGGCATCCGGACTGTCATCAATAATAATTTCAACTCCGGTTAAAGCCTCTAATGCTCTGATGTTACGGCCTTCGCGTCCGATGATGCGGCCTTTAATTTCGTCGCTTTCAATATTGAAAACCGTTACTGTGTTTTCTATGGTGTGCTCTGCGGCTGTGCGTTGAATGGTTTCAACCACAATTTTACGTGCTTCGGAAGCGGCAGTCATCTTAGCTTCTTCAGT
>JADYZK010000160.1 GCA_020853175.1 Bacteroidales bacterium | reverse complement strand
GTTTTTTTAAACACGAAGTTCCATTGGGTGTCCCAGTCGAAGCGGTTGAAAATGCTCCGAAAAGCAATCGGTTGAAAAAAACCTTTCAGCGTTCCGCCTTGGGCGATAATGTGCATATCGGTGATTTTATGTAGCGTCATCATCACTGGCGCATAAATCAAGTTCAAAGCCGCGCTAATGCTGAAAGCGACGAATAATTTCTGCGCCGAAAACCCCTCTTTCATTACTTGGGTAGCGTTTTCAAAACCAAGGTATTGAAGAAAGACAGGTGTTCCTGTTGCGAAAATCACGAAAGCCATTTTGATTGTCAATCCCAAAAGGCCCCAAACAATAGCCCGCGGCAACAACCCAAAACCTTTGGTATTGTAAACCCCTGTCCTAATGCGCAAAGCGATGGATTCGCCAAAAGTGGCCAAAACGGCAAATTTCAAAAAGCTCATCCACATGCCGTGGGTTTGGTTGAGACGGTTATAGGTTTCGGTGACCACCGGAAAAGCTACAAAAGTGAACACAATAGCGAGGACTGCGCTCAAGAGCAAGAGATCGTTTTTTTTCATGGCTTTATTTTTCAATCCTGACGCGGGCATCCACAGCAATCACTTGCTTTTCGTTGGCCAGCAAAGGATTCAAGTCAAGTTCAGCAATTTCTGGAGCCACTTCCAACAAAGCTGAAAGGCGACTGATCGTTTCAGCAAAAGCATCAATTTGGATGGGTTTTTGTCCGCGAACGCCTTGTAAAAGCGGGTAACTTTTCAAGCTTTCAATCATTTTTAATGCAGCGCTTTTGTCAACAGGAACCAGTTCATAGGCCACATCTTTGAGCACTTCAATAAAGATACCGCCCATTCCGCAGAGGATCGTATGACCGAAGGCACCTTCTTTTTTTGCACCTGCAAAGAGCTCCAAGCCCGAAAGCATGGGTTGCAAAAGGATGGCCGTGGTGTCTTTGATGCGTATCATGCGTTCAAATTCCTTGCGCACTTGTTCGGCATTTTTGACATGAAGCACCACCCCGCCCACATCGGATTTATGCACGGGGCCCACCACTTTCATCACCACAGGATAACCCAAACGATCGGCAGCAGCAACGGCATCATCGGCTTGATCGGCCACTTCTTCGCCTGCCCTTTTGATGCCGGCAGCATCGAGCAAGGCCTGCACTTTTTCGGGTGCCAAGTAGCCATTTTCGGCTTCACCAATGATGGTGCGAATCTGCTTTGCGTTAATAGTAGGGCGTTCGATGTCAACACTTTGAGGTGCCAAACCATGATAAACCTTAGAAAGTGCCAGTCCGAGCGTGGCCTCATCGGGGAAGTTGATCCGGCCTTTCGACAAGAAAAATTTCACCTCTTCTGCTGCGGTGAGCAACGAAGGCAACACAGGATAGATGGGCTTCTTGGAGTTTTTCATCTTGTGATCGAGCAGCTCATACACATCAAAAATCTTTGAGAGCCCTGGTGTTCCAAAAATAACAACCATGGCATCAATATGGTGGAAGTCGTTGTTTACGGCATCAATAATGATTCCTAATTGTTCGGCAGTTCCGGTGGCCAAAAAATCAATGGGATTGGCAACAGAAGAGCCTGCATAAAGTTTCTCTTTCAGCTTTTCAGCAGCTTCGCCACTGATAGCAGGAACATCCAAACCCCCATTTGACAAGGCATCGGTGAGGATAACGGCAGGCCCGCCGGCATGGGTGATGATAGCAATATTTTTTCCTTTCAGCTCGGGGTACATAAACAACGAAGCCACGGCAATCAGCTCTTCACGTCCGTAGCAACGCACGATTCCGGCTTTCTTAAAGAGTGCATCTACGGCCTTGTCGGGACTGGCCAAGGCACCCGTATGCGACGAGGCAGCGCGACTGCCGGCCTCACTTGCACCGGCTTTGATGGCCGCAATCTTGCATCCTTTTCTTATTAGCGATGCAGCATGTTTGAGCAGCAGCGCGGGCTTGGTAATGGTTTCAAGGTACAAGAGCTTCACATGTGAATCGGTTTCGGGGTTGAATTGTTCGTCCATCTGCTGCAACAATTCTTCAATACCCAACTGAGCCGAGTTGCCTACCGAAAAAACATTGGCAAACTGAAGGCCTTTGGGGATGCCTGCCTCCATGATAAAGCAAGCCGTAGCACCCGAACCCGAAATAAAATCACATCCTTTGGGGTTGAGTTGAGGCAAGGGAAGGGTGAAAATACTACGGTGCTGAGGCGTAAGAATACCTGTGCAGTTGGGGCCAATCAACGATCCACCTACGGAGTTTATAGTAGCTACAATCTTATCTTCCAGCAGTTTACCTTCGTGACTTTCCTCACTAAAACCGGCTGAAAGGATGATGAAAGCTTTCGTATTTTTATGATAAGCCAACTGATCTACCACCTCGGGGATGAAGCGCGCTGCAATGGCAAGCACCGCCAAATCAACAGCCGGCACCGCCTCAGCCGACGGGAAACTTTTGATGCCCTGAACCTCTGTTTCTTTCGGGTTGATCACATAAAGTTGACCTGCATAACCTCCTTCGAGGATATTTTTCAGGACTTTTCCGCCCGGTTTTTCAATATCGTTGGAACCTCCAACCACTACAATGCTTTCAGGATGTGTGAGTTGCCTTGTTATCATAAAGATGCTGATTACTGTTTATTTATTAACAATGAACCTGACAAAAGTAAGGATTTGGATGGCTTATTCCTCAAAAGTCTGGTATTTAGAATGATTTAAAGTAAGAAACAAACTCCGATTCATGGCAACAAAGTGATTTAAAATATTAAAAC
>JADYZK010000159.1 GCA_020853175.1 Bacteroidales bacterium | reverse complement strand
TCAAAACCACTTCAAATTCGATGGTTGCCGTGTTGGAATTGGTGAGAATGTCCCATGCTTTAAGGGTGAGGGTATGCTTGCCGGCCTTGAGGTTGGAAAAGGGATACACCACTATTCCTTCGGAGCTTTTGTTGAGTTTAGCGGAATAAAATTCATTGATAATAGCATAACGCTCAGTGGCTCCTGTGAGCGTAGCCACCAAATCATGCCCGATGCCCGAGCCTGTGGTATTGATGCCGTTTTCGTCGGAAAGCAGAGCCAAAACATTGGGGTTTTCATCCGTAAAGCCGCCCGAAACAAAGGTAGTGTCGCCAATAAACAATCGAATATTAGGTCCATCGTTATCATCCACGGTGTTGTGACTAAAACCTCCGACCAGAAAATTCTCGTAGCTTCCTTGGGCGTCGTTGTTCAAATCTGTAGCGTAATAACTGATTTTTCCGGGACCGTATTGGTAGCCAATATCTTTGGGCATCATAAAAGTAAATTCAAAATTGCCATTTTTCACTTCCACCGTGCTTTTGTGCAAAATGCTGCTGCGCAACAAAAAAGTGGAAGTTGGTCCTTGGTCACCTAATGTTTTGATTTGATTTTCTTTATCATAAACAATGGCATACAAAACACCGTCGAAGTTGGTAAGCTGCTGGCCTTCGTTGTTGGCAACGATACCGCGAACGGTGGTAATGTCGAGTGCTTTTAAGGTATCGGCTGATGAGCCTACAGGGTTGCCGTTGATGTGGGTAGTGACAACTTTTTCTTTTGGGAAACTGAGTTGCAGTGCGGGATCGCCGAGAAGGACAAATTTCCTGTCGTTGGGGTCGCCTACCAATTTAGATCGTCGGATGACATCGCCAAAACGCGGGTATTCACCATTTGATTTTTCAAAGACGTTGTCATTGAAAATGGCTCTGTTCAAGCGCAAATTGGTAGCCGAATAAGTGGCCCGCGCTGTTGTAAACATGGCAATGGCTCCGCCTGAGGGATTCATAAACACCATTTCGCCGGCTGACATTCTCTCGGGGTCGTCGTAGCGCGAAAACTCGCAGGTAGCTGTAATGAAAACGGGCAGTTTTGAACGGTTCCTCCATGAGTTGATGTCGGCAATTTGAAGAATTTTCTCTTCTGTCCAGCCAATTTCACCTCCGTGACCTGAATAGTTGACAATTAAAGTGCCTCTCGCCATTTTTTTATTAATGGCCTCGTTCACCTCCGGGGCCTTCTGCCCCCCTGGCGTGGCAATTTGTTTGTAGGCATCGAGGTGAATTTTTACAAGGTTGAAATCGGGATAGTCTTCCCTGAGAACAGCGGCGATATTTTCAGAATCTGAGAGATGCTGGTTGGTGTCGCCATCATCAGAGATGAGTGTAATTTCATTTCTCCAAGGCGCCATCACTTCGGGTTCATGCGAGATATACTTTACCACTTTATCCACCATTTGCTCGGCTTCTAAGGCGGTGGCCACCGGAAAACGTCCGATGCCAATATCAAGGAGGCTGTCTTCGGCTCCGTTTTCAAAGCGATCAAGGTAACCGTAATAATCATCGGTGGCAATGGAATTGACAAGATTGAGTGATGCAACAGTCTCGTAGGTAGGCACATAATTGGTGTTGCCGTTGAGTTTGTCTTTATAATCGAAGGAGGCGTCACCAAAAAGCATAAGATACCTTAGTTTTTTGCCCACACTGCTTTCGCTGTATAACATGCGAGCAAAGTCGCGGATGGCGCTAACATCTTGAGCTCCCGATGAAAATTCGTTGTAAATCAGCGATGGAGTGGTCACCAAAACGGTAAGGTCGCTTTCATCGCGATGAATTTGTGCCAGCTGCTGAGCTTGTTCCAAAAAATCGGGATGGGTGATGATGAGATAATCAACATCGCGAATGCCGTGCAGATTTTGATTGGCTACAAGACCAACATTTTCAACGGACAGGAAACTGCTTTTGTCGAAGGCAACGAACTGATGCAATTGATTGGCAGGAGTAAGAAAGGTCAGTTGATCGCCCTGTAGACTGCTTTGCACCTTGAAAGGATTCACCGCTTCGCTAATGTCCCACACTTCGATGGCCGAACTAGCACCCGACATTTCCATCTTTACAAAAACTTCGGTATCAAAAAGCTTGGTGTTGTTAAAGTGCATTTGAGGTGATGTGAAACGCAGGTTGCGATAGGCATTGACTTCGATGAAATCCAACCAGCCTCTGGATGAATTGAGGCTACGGTTGTATTTGAGATTGACTGTGATGCGATCGCCTGCCGGAAAAAACTGTCTGTTGGCGCCGTTACCTTTGGCCCAATCGTAGCCGGTTTCTTGGGTAGCATCAATGGAAATGGTTTGCAGCACGTTGGCATCAACGGAAAGTTGAAAGCCCGAAGGACCAAAAGCGCGTGCAGCCAAATCGGTAATCACCCGGCCTTTTTTGCTGATGTCAATATTCGGGAAGTCGAAGGTAAAATCTTTGCTGAGGTTCACATCAAAAAGATCGCCATACCAAGTGCGGCCTGTGTTGCTGAGGTTGACCAAATCTTGTTCATACAGTTGATGGTCTAAAAACGAAGTCACCGTTTCTGCAATTTCACCTTGAGGGTTTTGTGTTTGAATTCTTTTTCCGGCGCCTAAATCAGTAGTGATAAAATAATAGGAGTAATCATCGTAATAAGTAGGCCGGTGATCGAAAAAGCCACTCGCCGCGTCAAAATCCCACACCAAAGGGCCTTGTCCGTAAAACAAGATGTAATCATTTTGATTGAAGACGTTGTCCTCCTCACCAACAACCACGATGGGATTTTCAAACAAATCATCATATCTGAAAGCCCTGTTAGCTTCAGCAATCGGACCTCCGCCGTTGCCATAAATCCTGATGTTTTTTGGATTGAGCGCGCCAACATTGATTCCCATCGCTTGCAACTCGGAATATGAAATTTTAAAGATTCCGCTTTTGTTGATGCGCATTTTGTGCCAGGTGCCGGTTGCCAGAACCGATTGCGTGGCAAACTGCGTTCCTGAGTCTTTTAAATCGGTCGCGGCTTCATAAAAATAGTTTAACTTAAAGCCCGACAAACGTTCAATACGTTGGGTGACGGGGTTGAGGCGCAGACTCGAAATGCGGGCTTGCACAAAAGCTTCATCACGACCGGTTAAAACAGTTGTTCTGACAGTAAAATCGGAAGGAATTGTGATGTTTTCAATCCATTGCATTTGAGCTTCATCTAAGGGTTCCACTGTAATTTCACTCAAAGTGGCCGTAATATCGAGGTCTTTATCAAACAAATCGAGGCGATCCTTAAAATAAGGTATCGTAGAATTGAAGGCGGGATAAAACGCCCCTTTAAAACTCAACCGTTCAATTTTTTCTTTGCCCGGAAGCTGCAAGCTGTCGTTGGCTTGCCACTGGAGTTGCACCGTTTTTGATTCAAGTAAAACCTGAGCCGGAACTTCAAGGAAAAGAAATATGGTAAGCAATGAAAGTAGAAAGCGGTTCATCATTGTGTTTTTCGTTTCTAAACAAAATTTGGACTCATCATCTTCATAAAC
The DNA here is from genome assembly GCA_020853175.1 of Bacteroidales bacterium. Classification (GTDB taxonomy): domain Bacteria; phylum Bacteroidota; class Bacteroidia; order Bacteroidales; family F082; genus JALNZU01. The sequence goes on along the minus strand of JADYZK010000159.1, from coordinate 31 downwards.
AACAAAAGAATTGAATTGTTGGCAAAACAAG
>JADYZK010000158.1 GCA_020853175.1 Bacteroidales bacterium | reverse complement strand
CTTACGTAATGGGCCAAAGCCGACCAAACACCAATAAAAATGACCAAACGGATGTAAAAGAAAGGCTCATTGAGATAGGCAACTTTTTTAAGTAAAATGGCATCCAAATGATCGGAATGTGTCCAAGAATAAATAGAATGAAGACCACCCAACACAAAAAACAGCAGCAGCAACACGCCCCCAACGGGGATATATGCCGACATGGCTTCGGCCACACGCTGAACGCTGGTTTGCCAGCCCGACTCGGCGATGGTGTGCACGGTGACAAAGAAAAGTCCAATCAAACCTAAGCTGAGGAAATAGTAGTTGTTGAGCAACAAATTGGCAGCAATCCTTTTCGTTTCAACACCCCCCAAAAAGCCATAAGCCAATGAGAGCACACCAACAGCTATCATCACCAGAAAAACGGTAACGGTTTTTTTCTTTAAGGTAAATTTTAGATTCTCCATGGTTAGTTTCTCGATTTTAAGGTGATACCCATTGCACCAGCATCATTCAATGCAGCCTCAATCACTTGCGATTGGCTTTCGTCAGCCACATCCACAACCAAAAGAAAACGATCGTCGGTGATGCGTTCATCATGAATGACAGCTTTTGAGCCGGGTCCGATTTTATTGCTAATCAAAAAGGCGAACACCATTGCAAATGCAGCAAAAAGCACCGCCATTTCAAAGGTCACAGGAATGAATGAAGGCACAGCAAAAAATGGTTTGCCTCCAAAATTCAATGGATAGCCTTTGGTAAACACCCATGCCTGAAATCCGAAACCAATAATGGTTCCAACCGTTCCGCCAATGAAGGCAATGCGCGTCAATCGTGAACGACGCATCCCCAAAACAGTATCTAAGCCGTGAACGGGAAAAGGAGTCAAAACATCAGCAATAGCAATACCTTTAGCACGTATTTGCTTTAGCCCTTTGAGTAAATCTTCCTCATCGTTATAATATGCAGTGATGTATTTAGTCATGATGTGAATCTTTTTTGTTATCGCCAGAAGATTTTAAAACACTTTTTACCTCAGCAATAGCAATCACAGGGAAAACCCTGATGAAAAGCAAAAACAAGGTAAAAAAGAGACCCAAAGTACCCACGTAAAGACCCACTTCAACAAGTGTTGGCTTGTACATGACCCAACTCGAAGGCAGGTAGTCGCGGTGCAAGGAAGTTACAACAATAACAAACCTCTCAAACCACATTCCGATGTTGACAAAAATGGAAATGATGAAAGTAGCCACCAAACTGGTTCTGATTTTCTTGAACCAGAACAACTGCGGTGTAATCACGTTACAGGTCATCATAATCCAATAGGCCCAAGCATAAGGACCGGTGGCACGGTTGATAAAAGCATATTGTTCGTATTCAACTCCTGAATACCAAGCCATAAAAAACTCTGTAATATAAGCGATACCCACGATGGAGCCGGTAATGATAATTACCTTATTCATGTTTTCGATATGGCCAATGGTAATGTATTCTTCCAGGTTTAAGGCTTTACGCGCCACAATCAATAGCGTTAACACCATGGCGAAGCCCGAGAAAACGGCACCTGAAACAAAGTAAGGAGGGAAGATGGTGGTATGCCATCCCGGAATGACCGAAGTGGCAAAGTCGAAACTCACGATGGTATGCACCGAAAGCACCAGTGGAGCAGCCAATCCGGCAAGAATTAAACTCACTGTTTCGTGACGTGACCAATGTTTGGCCGAGCCGGTCCATCCGAAGCTCAGGAAACCATAAATAGCTTTGCGGATTTTTGTTGTGGCTTTATCACGCACGGTTCCCAAATCTGGGATCAAGCCGATATACCAAAACACCAGCGAAACGAGCAAATAAGTGGTGATGGCAAAAACGTCCCACAGCAAAGGGGAGTTAAAGTTTACCCACAAATCACGGGTGTTGGGATAAGGGAAAATAAAGAATCCGAGCAACAAACGTCCCATGTGAATCAAGGGAAAGAATCCCGCACAGGCAATAGCAATCAAGGTCATTGCTTCGGCAGAACGGTTGATACTGGTTCTCCATTTCTGACGGAAAAGGAGCAAAATGGCCGAGATAAATGTTCCGGCGTGGCCAATGCCCACCCACCAAACAAAGTTGGTGATGTCCCATGCCCATCCGACAGTTTTATTCAAACCCCATGTTCCTATACCATAATAAACGGTCATAAAGGTGGCCCAGGCACCAAACAGGGCTGCAGCACCGGCGAGGGTGATGCCCATATACCAGTACTTGGAAGGCTTGCCGGCCATAGGTGCCAAAATGTCTTTTGTCACCTGACTGTAATCCTTCGATCCTCTGATAAGCGGCTCTCTAAGTGGAGATACGTACATGCTTCTTAGGTTTTAATTATACGGTTTTGTTTTTTACTTTGGTAAGGTATCCAACTGAAGGCAAGGTGTGAATCTCCTCCAAAAGGTGATAATTGCGCTCACTTGCAAAATATTGTGACACTTTGCTGTTCTTGTCGTTCAAATCGCCAAACACAATCGCCTCGGCAGGACAAGATTGTGCGCAGGCAGGAATGACCTCGCCATCGCGCAGTGCACGGTTTTCAGTTTTAGCAACCAACTTCTTATCCTGGATGCGTTGCACACAGAAGGAACATTTTTCAATGACCCCTTTGGCGCGGATGGTTACATCAGGATTTAATACCAAGCGACGCAAATCGGTGGTCATTTCTGTAGGATCGTAACGGTTGCCTTTAAACGAGTCGGAACCGGTATAATCAAGGAAGTTAAACCTACGCACTTTGTACGGACAGTTATTGGCGCAATAACGGGTGCCGATGCAACGGTTGTACGCCATTTGGTTGATTCCTTCATCGGAATGGGTTGTTGCAGCCACAGGACAAACATTTTCACATGGAGCATTGTCGCAGTGCTGGCACATCACCGGTTGGCGAACCACTTCCGGGTCGTGCAGGTCGCCCTTATAATATCTATCTATACGAATCCAGTGCATCTCGCGCGAAGCAATCACTTGCTCTTTACCCACTACCGGAACGTTATTTTCTGACGAACAGGCCACCACACAAGCATTACAGCCAGTGCAGGCATTCAAATCAATGGCCATTCCCCAGTGCATCCCGTCAAATTTGACTTCAGGATACATGGACTTGAGGTGTTTTTTAACTTCAATCCTTGCATCAT
>JADYZK010000157.1 GCA_020853175.1 Bacteroidales bacterium | reverse complement strand
CGTACAACAGGTTAAAATGCGCATCCTCGATGTCCAAACCTTTGCGAAGCAGGTACAGTATGCCGTACTTCTTCACCAAACGGTCAAAACGCTCCAAAACCTTGCGTTTCCAGTCGGGATCCTTTTGAAGTTTGGACAGCTCCTGGGGTTGGGTGTTTTCCAAAAAATGCCAGAAACGGCGTTCGTCGAGGGCAAACTGGGCGCTAAAATCCGACGGAAACCCAAGGTAATAGCCGTTGCCCGCGCGGTAAGGTATGCTTGCATGGGAGGCATCGCCCGTCTCTTTGAGATCTTCCAGACAGGCGCCCGTGAGGTATTTTTCAATGGCGGCTTCGAGGGCGCGTTCGTTGGTTTGGCTGGGCATGGTTTAGCGGAGCATTTTTTTCACTTCGTTGCGTATGGAATTTTTGACCGTTTCCCAATCGATGGCTTCAAACATGCGTTGGTCTTCGTCCGTATCTGCATCGTCAAAATAGGTAAGGCTTCTGGCTACCAGAAAATCGGAGCCATCCGGATATTTGGCATTGTAAAAACCGAACATTTCGTCGAGGGAAAAACGTTTCAGCAAAAAAAACAAGTCGATAAAATCGCGCTTTCGTCCGCGCCCCGTGATGGCGCCCAATTTCATGGCTGCGATATCGGGTAAATCAAGCAGGCGGACGCCTTCCACCAGCCTCACCTCGCGTATCAAAGGGTATTTGTAATTGACAAAATCAACTTTTACGCCTTCAATGTTGAAGACCATGATGTTTTTGGTTTGATGGATCAACCTGCTGTCACCCAAAGTTTGTACCAATTCCACCATTTCGTCCTTTTCAAACGGCCGGGAGCCAAACAAATCCAGGTCAACCGATTCCCGGTGACCGATTTGCAGGGCAAGCGCAGTACCGCCTGCGAGGTTGAACCCCGCAAGTTCAGGCATCGCCATGATCCTGTTCAATATTCCCAGTGTAAGCGGTTGGACTGTATGTATGAATAACATCGAAATTGTTCTTGGGGTATGTCAAAAAGGGAACTCAAAAAACGCAAGGTTTTGGGATCAAGTTCACGTGATTGCAGCATTTCGTCCCGAATACGATCCATGCCGTAGTACGATTGTATGGCCCGCCAATCGGCCATGGTACCATACGTCACGACCCGCTCGATCACGTACCGCGCCTTGCCGTCCCAATCGATGGCATCGTAATCGGTATCCCAAAAAAGAACCCGCGAAAGCTTCATGGTTGGTGGGTTTTGTTTAAGGTAGGTGGTTTTTTTGGGGGGGGGGGAAAGTGAATGGCTGGCTATCGGTAGATTATTGAGAATCTCTTATCAGCGTTGTAATTATTCTGTGTGCATTGTTAATATCAGTATTTTGATTAGGATTTGCCTTATGCTCTATACTTGATAAAAAAACCTTTCCCTGGCTTTCATTGAAATACACCCTAACCGCTACAGGGTGATATATCCTAAGTTCCATGACTTTATGGGTATAATTATTGGGTGAAACATCTTTGATCAAACTCGTGTCGGGATAAAAAGGTGTAGGAAGTTGCCTGTCTTTTGCTCGAATAAAGTCCTGTAGAATAGCGTTCTGAAGATCGGTACTTAATGCAGAAAAATCCTTTTCGAAATTGTTACTAAAATGACAAGTTCCCAATACAGATAACAACTTATTAAAAGTTGACATTGTATAATATTTCCACGCTTCATAAGCGTCAATATCGACTATTTGCCTGGGCAACGAAACGGAGGTGCTGGAAAAATCAATGCCTAGAAAAGCATTGTTTTCATTCGGGAAATACAACTCGAATGCCAATTCATCATCGATATAATCTTGTACAGGACTTAATTGTTCGAGAAAAATAGAAATTACCTGTTCCTCATAACCATAGGTTGAGTACAAAACATTTAAAATATCTAAGTTATAGACGGATTCATGTTTCAAAAAGTCATCATTCTCTTGCTTATTTATCGCAACTAATTTTGACATCCCCAACTTAAACACGTCAAAATCTGAAACATCAATAGCTTCATTTAACAAGAAAAAATTGTTCATTTCTTTCTAAATTTAAACAATTCCGCAAAATCAATCTGAGTCTGATCAAAAAATCCTTTTGGCCAGCTTGACAATTCACCCTTTTCATTAATTTTAATACTTTCTAACCTTGGCTGAATAGATTCCTTATCCTGGCTAAAAAAATTGATGGTAGCATAATCGGGTGAAATTTCTCCTTTGGCGGCTGAAATTTGTATGCCATTTATAACATGATCGCTGTGTGTTTCCACGATTACGTTTACACCGGCTTGGGCAACCATGGATAAAAACCTCCCAATTTTCGACTGGGCCGAAGGGTGTAAATGTGCTTCCGGGTTTTCAACAACCATATAACTGCCCCGGGCTGCAATCAAGCCTGTTGCCAGTATCGGAATTACATAACTGATTCCAAAACCAAGATTGGTTGCTATGGTCGGATCACCTTTTGTAAAATAGTTTTCCACCTGAATCTGAGAGGTTAGTGTATTTGTGCTTTGATTAGCTACAATTCGAACCCCAGGCATCATATCATCCAGCCAGGCATTTAGTTGTTGTTCCAATCGTGGGCTACCCGATTTCGGATGGCGTCTTTCTTGTTCTATTTCAACCTGATAGTTTGTTTCAGCAATCATCTGTGCAACGTTTTCCCCTTGAAAACCGGTATTGGGAAAGTGATAATGCTGAATTGGCAGGTTCACCCTCGGCCCGATACGTTCTGCATTAAGGTAATAAAATTCATTTTTAAGGATGGACATTGATGATTCATCCAACCTGTAAACATCATCAATTTCTACAAAAAGATTGGGTTTCTGGTTATCTGCATTGTAGTGTACCACCATTTTTTTGGCATCATTGTGCACCCCTATACTTATTGTAATTCCACCTATATGCCTATTGCTTATAACGCTGCTGTTGCCAAGGTTCAACATGTAACCTTCATTGAGTGAAACCTTAGCATTTACGGTTTCCTTTTCAGTGTTGTAGTAGCCATTGGCCTGGCGATAGTTCTCTTCAATGGTTTTTCGATAAAGAAGCAAAGCCTGAATAGAAGTGCTTTTGCCGTTACCGTTAGAACCTGCCATAACAGTTAACCTGTTAAGTGGAATCTCAATTTTTGTAAAACACTTAAAATTATTTATTATTAATTTATTCATTTTTAAAATTTTAAAATGGATGAAATCAACTTATCCGCTGCTGCAAATGCCGCCTGCATGTTCGCCTTGCTGTTTGTGCCGAAAGACAAATAATTGTAAAGGGCGCGATCCTCATTAATGATTTCTGCAAGCGGCAATGCCAATGCTCTTTCCTCGTTTTTATTTTTTATATCTTCAGGATCATAACCGCTAAGCAAAACAGACCAACTAACAAAAAGTGCCTTATTAATGAGTTGTTTATGTGCCCCGGGAAGCAAATGGTTTGGTGTGTTTTTTCTGAAAGCAAAACGACCAAACAAATGATGTGCGTTTTGCATGGCTTTTGAAAACAACTTAACGTAAATTTCCAAATCCTCCTTACGCATTTTGCCCAATTTCTCCGTTACGGTATCCAACGAATGCTCCATATTTCCGTTGTAATTCTCCAATTTTCTATCCTCATTGTAATACCGATGAAAGCAAATGAAACGAAGTGCCACTTCCTGATCCTCCATTCGGGTGCTTTTTATACTCCAATCTGTTGCCTGCTTGAACTCATCCAAATTAGTCATCTGCTTGAGTACAGCTCTGAGATTTTTACTGGCAAGGCAATTTCTGATTTCCTGGTTATTCAGCGGTTTGCCCCCCGTATTGATTCGCCTGAAAATATCGTACTTAACTTTAGCCGGCGACGATGGATCTATGACATTAACCGTAAGTTGTGTCATGCTGAACCATTTTAGGTATTTTGGTTCCAAGGCAGGTAAATTGTTGGGGCTGCCATCTTTGTTTTCGGACGTGAAATATTTGCCTTCACAACTTTTTGACAGATACTCCAATCCTTTGAGTGGAAATTTATTGTCCATGAACTCTTTGATGGTGGTTAAACGTTGTAATCCATCCACCACGGAGATGTTACCATCTTCATCCTCCGCAAAGTAGAACATGGGTAAAGGGATACGCAACAAAACAGATTCTATCAATCTGGATTTCTGAAACGGATTCCAAACAAAATTTCTTTGAAAATCCGGAGAAAGATCGATGTAACTTTTATCAATCATTTCCGAAATCAAACTAAGGTTAAATGGCTTGGTTTGCACTTTGATTGAATCCGGATTGTAGGGATCTTCCTCCTCAGGAACATCCGTTTCGGTATTTTCAGTGCCAGACTGTTCTGTCTCAATTACCTGCAACACCAAATCATCCAGCCCGGCTCGAATGGTTGCATCATCATCTGCAATCTCTGGATCCTTGTTAAGAATCTCAAAACGATTTTCCGAAAGTTGAAGCCTCATCCAGCTTTTGGCCCCACCGTCAAGCAAATCATAGATCACCGGTGTTTTACCTTCCTCAGACTGTTTCACGGGGTTCACGAAGATGTCTGTACCAGAATTCAATTTAAAAACGATCATATCATGCTTCTTTTCAACAAAGTTAAGTTTAAATTTTGATTTTCCCCGTCACAGCACTGTTGATCAGAACAGCTTTGTATTCTCGGAGTTTTTCGATTTCGGACTGTTTGCAGTTTACCGCTTCAGATATTTTTTTAGAAACTGAATCGATAAATTCTGAAATACTAATTTGCTCTGACTTGGGTGGAACAGGAACAACTATATTATTTATTTGAAATTGGGTTAACATTGGAATTGCTGTGGTACTTACCAAATTTAGAATACCATTTAACACTACTTTAATTCCTAGAAAAACATATTCAGGTTGTTCAGCGATTTCTTTTAACAATACTAAACTTGGATTTATAGTAGTCGGCCCAATATCATTTTTTATCAAAGCCACCTTTCCACAAGTAGAACCTCTTTGAACTATAATAATATCATCCTTTGAAACCATAATTTCAGGAGACTCATAGTATTTTTTCCATGAAATATAAACTGGTTCTGACAGATCAAGATTCCCTTCCCAGTCTAAATGAGTTGCGCCCAATGTCAATGCGCCATCTTCCATATTGACTAAATCAGAAGCCGCATACCCTTTAAATCCAATTCGTCCTTGTGACTTTAAAATATATTTCAACTTCTTAACCTCCCAATGTGCCGGCACCTCCCCAATCCATTCCACCCCGCTGTCCTTCATCTTCACATTTGGGTTCAATCCACGGGTGACTGCATTTTGGATGAGTATCTGCCGCCGCTCTTTCAGCAGCTCTATAAGCCGTTCCTTCTGGCCGATGGCCTGGTCTATTTGGGCGGTTTTGCGGTCGAGAAAGGCAGCGATGCGGGTTTGTTCTGGGAGGGGTGGTGCAACCAACTCACAGTTACCAATGTCAGAAAAGTTTATGGTCTGTCGTACACCGGAACCTAATAGTTTCATGTAGGCAACATCGAACCGGTGTAACAGCCATTTGAAATAGTTTTTATCAAGTTCAATTGAATTTTTTAGAACAATATAACCTGCACTTACCACTACATCTATTTCGGATAAGGCAATGCGTAAACTTATTAAGTCATAATTAAGATTTAGCGGATTTACTAAAAAATCTCCCTTGGAAACAACCTGATATGACATCTTAGTCGCAAGTGGAACACGCTCATCATCTTTATAAACTACCTTACCAAAACTTATTGAACCACAATTTAATTCAATATCACTACTATGTTTTTTTTCAAAAAACATATGCTTCAATTTCTTTAGCTCCCAATGTTCCGGCACTTCCCCAAGCCAATCCACCCCGGAGTCCTTGTAGGCAGGATATTTCGGATATTCAATGTTTTTTGTCATGGCGGTGTTCGAGGAGTTGTTTGCTGGACTTGGTGAATTGGTGGAGTTTTTGT
>JADYZK010000156.1 GCA_020853175.1 Bacteroidales bacterium | reverse complement strand
CCGAGCAGCAAAGCGTTGAGCAGGTTTTTTTGTGTGGCCGACTCTTTTGTTCTGACAAAGAAAATTCCTAAAATTGAAATGATTACGCCAATAGACGCAACAATCATAGGTGCAATCACATATTTCTCTTGTTCGCCACCGGCTAAAAGTGGAAGTGCTGCTCCCAAGGCTGCGGTAGCCAATATTGATCCTGCATACGACTCATACAAATCGGCTCCCATACCTGCAACATCACCAACGTTATCGCCCACATTGTCGGCAATGGTGGCAGGATTGCGTGGATCGTCTTCGGGGATTCCGGCTTCCACTTTTCCAACAAGGTCGGCACCCACATCGGCGGCTTTGGTGTAAATTCCACCTCCAACACGGGCAAACAATGCTTGGGTGGAGGCTCCCATTCCAAAAGTAAGCATGGTGGCCGTAATTTCAATCATTTTCAGATGCTCAGTGGTATCTGGATGAACAAAAGTAAGGCCAAGAAGCTCCAGACCATTGGCCATGTGGGCGGGTGTATAAACCAACTCGGTGAGGATATAATACCAAGCTGCAATATCGAGCAAAGCAAAACCAACCACTACCAAACCCATGACAGCGCCACTGCGGAAGGCAATTTGAAGTCCTTTGTTAAGAGAGGTGGCGGCCCCATGAGCGGTTCGCGCCGAAGCATAAGTGGCGGTTTTCATCCCAAGATAGCCGCACAAAGCAGAGAAGAATCCACCTGTAAGGAAAGCCACCGGCACGAAGGGGTTTTGAACGCCCATGTAGGCCAAAAGTCCAAGTAAAACAACCAAAACAGCAAAAACAATGGCTACTACTTTATACTGCCTTCGCAAATAAGCCATTGCTCCATCGCGTACATATTGTGCAATTCGTTTCATTTCATCTGTGCCTTCACTATTTTTCATCATATTGGTGAAAAAATAGTAGGCAAAAATCAAGGCTAAAAGCGCTGATGCGGGAATGAGCCAGAAAATTGAGTTGATCATAGATTTCGTTTTTTGGTGATAATTAAAGAATTGTTCTTTTCGTTGAGCGTATTTTTTTTCTATGTTCGGTAGGTGTTAAAGAGCAAGCGTAAACAATAATCATATTCTATCAAATTAAAGATCAACCTCTTGCTCATTTTTAGTACTGAACGTTGGTGTAAATTAACTCTTTTGAAAGCAACTGAAGGCCTACTTATTGCAAACGATTGCAATAACCACATTCATTTGATGACGGGCAAAAATAAAGACTTAATTTTTCCAATCAAAGGAATAATTTTGCAAAAATTTTTACGTGCTTGAGGATGTTTACAACTTTAGCCCCTGCTTTGTTGCCGTCTTTGATTTTATTTCTACTTTTAGTCGCTCAAAAAAGAAGCTTGCTTGAATGGAGAAAAAACTACTTGAAATCATACGTTTGTCTTACAGCCACTCACAAAGCGGTGCCTACGCCCTCATTCTTGGCGAGGTAGGCGGCAAACGTCGAATACCCATCATCATAGGAGGTTACGAAGCTCAAGCCATCGCTTTAGGCATTGAAAAGTTGCAGCCGGCGCGCCCCATGACGCACGACTTGATCAAAAATATCACCGAAACTTTTAACATCAACATCATCGAAGTGATCATCAATAAGTTCAAAGAAGGGGTGTTTTTTGCGTTGCTCGTTTGCGAAAAAGACGGCAAAATCACCCAAGTAGATGCGCGAACCTCCGATGCCGTATCCATGGCCATACGGTGCAATTGCCCCATTTATGCCGCTGAAGCTATCCTTACCGAGGCCGGAATCATTATGGACGACATCACCGATTTGGAAGAAGATGAGGTTGAAGTAGAAATGGAGGCGCTTCCTGACAATGAATTTAGCGACTTCATTTCCACTGAGCTGGAAACAATGCTTCAAAAAGCTATCGAACAAGAGGATTATGAACAAGCTTCACTCATCAGAGATGAGCTGCAGCGCAGGAAACAGCAGTAATTTTTTATCCACCTTTCAATAAGCACCCAATGAGTTCTACATCGAAAACAATTGTGTTGTTCATGCTGCTCTTTGCAGCCTTCATTCTTCAAACTGATGCTTTCGCACAAACGGACAGTCTCAACTTGATTCAAACAAGTTCCGACACCATTTTGTCGGCAGGCACCGATAATGTTGCCTCAACGGTGGCCGATCGCGGCAATATACTCGATATGGAAAGAAGCACAGGCTTTTCGTTGATGACCATTCTCAGAGGTTTGCTCGGTATGTTGACTTTGGTCGGCATAGCTTTTCTCTTCAGTGTCAACCGCAGGGCCATAGATTGGAAAGTAGTACTTATTGGTTTAGGACTGCAACTGGCATTGGCCGTTGGAGTGTTGTATGTGCCTTTCATTCAATACTTTTTCGAGTTTGTAGGCAAGCTTTTTGTCTTGGTGCTCGATTTCACCAAAGCCGGAACGGAGTTTTTATTCAAGAGTTTTGGCAGTGGCACCGTGGAATCGGCCATGCAAAATTTTGCGGTTCAGATTCTTCCCACCATCATTTTTTTCTCGGCCCTCACCAGCTTGTTGTTTTACCTTGGCATCATCCAAAAGGTAGTGAAGGCCATGGCTTGGGTGATGACCAAATTGATGAATCTTTCGGGAGCTGAAAGTCTTTCGGTGGCTGGCAATATTTTTCTCGGACAAACCGAAGCTCCGCTGATGATCAAAGCCTATCTGTCGAAGATGAATAAATCAGAAATATTGCTGGTCATGCTGGGCGGAATGGCCACTTTAGCCGGTGGTGTTTTGGCCGTTTACATCAGCTTTTTGGGAGGCGACGATCCGGCTCAACGACTGATGTTTGCCAAACATTTGCTCACAGCCTCTGTTATGGCAGCCCCGGGAGCCATCGTAGTGTCGAAAATTCTCGTTCCTCAAACGGAACCCATCAACAAAGAATTGGAAGTAAGCAAAGAACAAATCGGCAGCAATGTGCTGGATGCCATCTCCAATGGAACCACCGAGGGCTTGAAATTGGCCGTAAACGTTGCCGCCATGCTGTTGGTTTTTATCGCCTTTATCGCTTTATTCAACTATACCACGATATATATAGGTAACCTTTTAGGAATCAACGCCAGCATTGCCGATTTCACGGATGGAAAATACAACGAACTTTCCCTTCAGTTTATGTTGGGCTATCTTTTTTCGCCCATCATGTGGATGATTGGTGTCCATTCCAACGATATCACCCTGCTTGGACGACTGCTGGGCGAAAAGATCATTATGACCGAATTCATCGGCTACGTAAGCCTTTCGGAACTTAAAATGGCCAATGCATTCACCGATCCTAAATCTGTTATCATGGCCACCTACATGCTGTGCGGCTTTGCTAACTTTGCCTCCATCGGAATACAAATTGGAGGAATCGGCTCATTGGCACCTAACCAAAGGGTTTTGCTTTCCAAATATGGATTGCTGGCCTTACTGGGCGGAACCTTGGCTTCGCTGCTTTCGGCAACCATCGTAGGGATGCTTTTGGGATAGCCCAACCGAGCCTCAATTCAACAGGCAAAACGCCTGATTCGTTCACTTTAAAGATTTTGTCATGCAACAATACCTCCATTTGATTCAAGAAGTACTTGATAAAGGTGTAGAGAAATCCGACCGCACAGGAACAGGCACCTTGAGTGTTTTTGGTGCTCAAATGCGCTTCAACCTTGAGGATGGTTTTCCGCTTCTTACAACCAAAAAGCTACATTTACGCTCTATCATCCATGAGTTGTTGTGGTTCATCAAAGGCGATACCAACATCAACTACCTCAACGAAAATAAAGTTAATATTTGGAACGAATGGGCCGATGCTCAGGGCGATCTTGGTCCTATTTATGGTGCGCAATGGCGCAACTGGAACAACGAAGGCATAGACCAATTGGCGGAGGTGATCCACAGCATCAAACACAATCCCGACAGCCGCCGCCATCTTGTGGCCGCCTGGAATCCTTCTGTTCTGCCCTTGTCGGGCAAAACTTTTGCCGAAAATGTGGCCTTAGGAAAAGCAGCACTCCCTCCCTGCCACGCCTGGTTTCAGTTTTATGTAGCCAACGGAAAACTATCTTGTCAAATGTACCAACGCAGTGCCGACATTTTTTTGGGCGTTCCTTTCAATATCGCCTCTTATGCTTTGCTCACTTTAATGGTGGCCCAGGTTACCGATTTGAAACCCGGCGAGTTTATCCTTACTTTTGGCGATGCACACATCTATCTCAATCATCTTGAACAAGTTAATCTTCAGTTGAGCCGCCAACCTCGAAAACTGCCAACCCTTCGTCTGAACCCTTCCATCAAAAATATCGAAGATTTTAAATTTGAAGATTTTACCCTCGAAGGATACGATCCACATCCACATATTAAAGGAGAAATCGCGATATGAATATCTCAGAAAATACCAAATCTCCTCTCCTTAGTATCATTGTGGCTATTGCGCAAAACAAGGCCATCGGAAAAGACAATCAGTTGCTTTGGCACATCTCAAATGATCTTAAACGCTTCAAGGCTATCACTTTGGGACATACAGTCATCATGGGAAAACACACCCTTTTTTCTTTACCCAAAGGCCCTTTACCCAAACGCCGCAACATCATTTTAAGCAGCACCATGACCGATTGCTTTGAGGGCCGCTGCGAAATAGCCGCCTCCATTGAAGAAGTGCTGGAAAAAGTAAAATCCGAAACGGAGGTGTTTATCATAGGTGGAGGCAATGTGTATGAGCAGTTTCTTCCCCTTTGCGACAAGTTGTACCTCACCGTGGTGGAAAAAGATTTTGAAGCCGACACTTTTTTATCAGCGCTCCAGCTCGATGCTTTTACTTTGATCGAAAAAGAAGTGATCGCTGACGATAACTCGGTTGATTTCGTCTATCGTTACGAAACTTGGGTAAGGAAATAAAAACACCCGATACCTATTATTACTCGGCTTGAAAAACCTTCTTTCCTGATGAAAAAACGACGATAGGTTTGGTGTGCAGAACTTCTTTGTCCGTGGCTGTGGAAAGATCGTGATCCAAAACAACAAAATCAGCCAACTTTTGAGGCTCTATGCTGCCTTTCACATCTTCTTCAAAAGAGCCTTTGGCAGCCCAAATGGTGATGGATCGTAGCGCCTCTTCCCTACTCAAAGCATTTTCCATTTGAAAACCATCTTCCGGTTGCCCTTGCAAGTCTTTACGAAATACGGCGGCATAATAGGTCAGCAAGGGACTGATATTTTCAATAGGAAAATCGGTACCGTTCACCAACCAGCCGTTTTGTTCGAGCAGTTGTTTTTGTGCATAAGCGCCTTTGATTCTTTCGAGACCCACGCGTTCGTCGGCCCAGCCCATATCTGAAGTAGCATGTGTACTTTGAATGGAAGGAATAATATTGTATTTTCCAAAGAGTTCAAAATCAGCCGGATCAACAATTTGAGCGTGTTCAATGCGCCAACGCCTGTCGTTTTTTCCTTGCAAAAATCCACCATAAAGGTTCAACACATAATGAACGGCTTCATCGCCAATAGCGTGCATATTCACTTGAAATCCTGCATCGTAAGCTTTTTGCATGACCTTTATATAAAATGAGGTGTCAAACAAAATCAATCCAGTTTTTTTGGGATCATCGCTATAAGGTGCTTTCATTTTGGCTCCTCGCGAACCCAAAGCGCCGTCAGCATACAACTTCACCGATCTGATGGTTAAATGATCGGAAGTGAATGGTCCATTCGGCATGTAATAGTCCATAGTGGCATCATCGGGGTCAATCATGGTGTTCAGGCGCATGGTCAAGCGGCCTTCCGTCTGCATCTTTCGGATGAGTTCAATGGTTTGGTAAGGCAGTCCGGCATCCACCACGCTGGTGAGTCCAACGGCGAAGCAGTTTTTTTGTGCCTCTAAAATAGCGGCTTCTTTTTCGCTGTCGGTAAGTTTCGGAATGAGTGCTTTGATGGCCTCGCCGGCATTGTCAATCAACATTCCGGTGGGTTGACCCTCGGCAGAAAGCAGCACCTCGCCCCCTTGAATTTTCGTTTGAGCATGAATACCGGCCATTTCAAGGGCGGCTTTGCTGGCCAAAGCAGCATGTCCGTCAACGCGGCCGAGATAAATCTTTTTTCCAGGAAAGTGTTTTTCTAAAAGTGCATTTTCAGGAAAAACTTGTGGATTCCATAAATTATGATCCCATCCCCTACCCAAAATCCAATCAGAAGGGTGGCTATTAGCATGTTGTTCCAACCTTTGAATGACTTCATCAAAAGATTTAGCACCGGAAAGATCAGCATAGCGGAACAAATTTTCGCCATAGCCATAAAAATGACAATGCCCGTCAATGAGGCCCGGATAAACAGCCTTTCCGCGTGCATCGTAGTATTGATCTGAGGTGTAAGCCTTTTCGATTTCGGCATTGGTGCCCACAGCCACAAAGCGACCATCTTTTACCGCGAAGGCCTCGGCCGTAGAAAAAGCTGAATCAACGGTATAAACTTTACCATTTAAAAGAATCAAATCCACTGTTTGTTTTTCCATAGGAGTGCATGAATAAAAAGCTGCGATAACAGCTAAGATGATGAAATTTCGTTGTCGCATAGCTGCATTAATTTATCGGTTACAGAATCTATCGTTGAGCAAATATAGGCTTTACCTTTGTATTTGATTGTAAAAGTTTCGGTTTCGCAGGCCACTTGCAGCTCCTCATCGGGATTGGCTGAAAGCAGAAATCCATGACGTAAAAGCGAATTATTCAGCCATTTAGCATGTAAATGATGTCCATTTACAAAAACCATCCATCCCTTTTTCCTTTCAGGAATAAAATGTCCCAACAGGGGAT
>JADYZK010000155.1 GCA_020853175.1 Bacteroidales bacterium | reverse complement strand
GTGTGAAAACCTCCGTCACCGCCGTGTAGGTGACAAAATTCATCTTGCAAGGAGAGCTGATATTGAACACCTTCCAGCGAAAATTGGCCATAAGCAATGCGCCCTGCGTAACGGCCAATCAGAGCTCCAAAGTAGGGATTGGGCATTAAATAATCTTCCAATGCTTCAAAACCGGCAGCAATAGCTTCAAGTTTTCCACTCCTGTCGGGTGTTTCAATAGTAGTAATAATTCCGCCATAGTTGGTAATCCCAACGCGCATTCCATTGTCACAAACAATTTGAAACAGCTTGGCTTTTAAGCCATTGGGAAGGTATCCAAAGTCAATAGTAGTTAAATTCATCGTGTTATCATCAAAAAAATCAAATAGTTTAGTAGCTAAAATAACAGCTTTGAAGCTGCAAAGGTGCTTGTAATTTGGATTATATCATACCTATTATGACAGCGTCTCTCAAAGATTTGATCAATTGCTGTACTTTAAAGAAATGCCATCGAAGCCAAACCACTCACCATCAGCACTTTTATGAGAAATGAAATGCGGGAATAATTTGACTTTTCTTTGGCAAAATATACTTGGTAAAGAGTCGTCAATGCAATAATGTCAACGATAAAAAGGTATGAAAAGGCATAGTAATTGTTGATCTGCCACAACACATATTGCCATACTCCTATCATTATCATTAAGACAACATTTAAGCCCATTGTCATCATCTTGGCCGAATCCACCCCTGCTACCACCGGGAAAGTGCGGCAACCATAACGCGCGTCGCCTTCCACGTCTTCGATATCTTTCACCATTTCACGCATCATGGAGGTGAGAAATGAAAACATGGTGTAAACGAATAAAGTGCCGGTAATTTTAGGAAACAATGCTGATGCTTCGGCAAAAAGCTGTGGCTTTCCGGTGAGATAAAAAAAGTCCGTTAGCCAAACAATCACCAACGACAGGGAGCTGGCCGCAGCGATTACCACATTTCCCACCAGGTTCATTCTTTTATAACGTTTGGAATAAAACCAGAGCAAACCGACCATCATAACGATAACCACAGACAACCGCCAACTTTGCACCGCAAAGCCTAAATAGGCTGCCATGAGAATGGTTACAGCAACCAGAATCCAATAGAATTGACGCGCAGTTGAAAAACGTATCTCTTTGCCAATCAACATTTTATTTGGTTTGTTTACGCTGTCAACATCAGTGTCAAACAAATCATTGATGACGTATCCCGAGGCTGCCGTGAAAACTGAAGCCAACACCAAAAGCATAAAAATATGCAGAGGCACCATCGCTTCGCTGCCAACAATATGCAAATGCGGCCAAATAATGGTGTAGCGAACCAGCAGCATGGTGGCTGCTATGATGAGGAGGTTGGGCCAACGAATCAGTTTTATATAATTCATTTTTAAGTGTTTACCAATGGTGAGCAATCGCGTTCATCCACTTGCCTTGGACTTTCAAAACCTGTTCGATCACATCGCGCACACATCCGTGTCCACCACGGTAATGACTGATATATACGCTGATACGCTTAATTTCCTCAGAAGCATCCGAGGGACAAGTGGCAACACCGGCCTTTTCCATGGAAAGATAATCCGGAATATCATCGCCCATATAAAGTACCTCTTCTGCTGAAATATTTTTGTCAGCAAGATATTGCTCAAATACTTCCAACTTGTTGCTTACACCTAAAAAAACATCAGTAATATCCAATGACTCAAATCGTTTTTTCATGCTTGGCGAGTAGCCTCCTGAAATGATGGCCACGTTATAACCCAGCTTTCTGAGCAGTTGAAGGGCATAACCGTCTTTAACATTGGCAGTTCGTAGAGGCTCGCCATCGTTGTTGATAACGATCACGCCATCGGTCATCACTCCATCATAGTCAAATATAAAAGTTGAGATATTGTGCAATTTGGCTTTGTAGTTGCTCATAATTATTTGTTGTGGTAATGGTTTAAAATATAATCAGTCATTGTTTGATACACCTTTTGAAAATCAGGATGCTGCTGCAAAAGTTGGAAGTGCTGTTTTAGGGTTCCTTGGTCGTTGCGTCTTGCGGGCCCTGTTTGTGCCTCCCTAGGCGGCATTTGTAAAGCTTTGAGGGCAGTTTCCATAAGCAAGGGTTTGAGAGCATTGAAAGATAAGCCTTCTGCTGTAAGTATTTCATCAGCAATACTATACATAGCATTGCAAAAATTATTTACAAAAACTGCTGCCAAATGAAGGCGTTGGCGTTGCGTGTCCGAAATGACATGAACTTCGCTTAAAATCATTTTTCCCAAAGCCCACAACAATTGCGTATCCTCATCCGAGTTGGATTGAACAAAAACCGGAATGGTAGAAAAATCTGGTTTTCGCTCGAATGAGAAGGTCTGCAAAGGGTAGAAAATGCCAAATCGAGCGAAATTCCTTTCAAAAACCTGCTGGCTTTTCATGCCCGATGTATGCACAACCAAACCATCTAAGGAAGGTAAAGAGTTGATTACCTCCTCAATAGCATCATCGCTCACGGCAATAACATACAAATCAGCATCTTGCGAAACTTGCTCTAATTTTCCAACAGGTTTTGCTCCACACAATTTAGCTAAATCAATAGCTTTTAGCATATTGCGACCAACAACCTCCGCAATAATCAAACCATTAGTTGCAAAAACATAGCACAAATGATGCGCCACCCTGCCAGTGCCAATAATAGTTATGCTTTTGATAGATGGTGTACTCCAGGCTCTTTTTTTTACGAAGGTACATGTTTTACGCCATTCCTTCAAAATGAAGGAGGCAGGTCGGCAAAAAAATGGCTGTCTTTGAGTGGATTTCCGGTAGTGTATTTTCACCTACGATGGAAAAAAAATCATTCAAAGACAGCCAAAAATAAAAGACAACAAAAGTTTACATCTTTCTGATTTTGATATTCTTATACCACACATCATCGCCATGATCTTGCAAGCCGATGAAGCCTTCTTGTGCTACATTGGCCCAGTCGGGGTTGTATTGTGGAAACTTGCTTTTTGCTACCATTTCGTTCCATTCGGGTGTCCAAAGGTGATAGCTTACCACTTTTTCGCCGTTGAGCCAATGCTCAACCAAACCCTTATATATCAACAGTTTGGCTTGGTTCCATTCGCCAACAGGTTTTACTTTGTCGGCTGCAACGCCAATCATATCGTACAATGCACCGGCACTGTGAACGCCTTCACGACCATCGGGATGCTTGGTGTTGTCGAGCACTTGCATTTCGGGAGCTGTTTGCCAAATGGTTTTGTCTGGCAGCTCTTGAGCAAGATATAAGATTCCGCTGTTTCCACCTTCGGAGATTTTCCACTCGAGGCTAAGCTCAAAGTTTTGGAACTTTTCATCAAAAATGATGTCGCCTCCTTCAAGAGAACCGGCTTCACCGCGGCCCGAACCAATGCATTGCAAAGTTCCATTTTCAATTTTCCAACCCGTTGGGAAATGATCTTTACCATAGCCCCTCCATTTTCCGGGAGTCTGGCCATCAAACATCAGCATCCAACCGGCGTCGGTTTCTGCTTGCGATAAAGTATTGTCGGCAACAGCTTCAACTTTTGCCTCTTCTTTTTGCTCTGTCGTTTTGTTAGCAGCATTTTGACATGCGGTAAGGCCCAAAAAAGCCAACCCGATAAACATAAGTTTTTTCATCATTTTATTCTTTTAGTTATAATAAATAGTTGTTATTTAATTGTTTATAACGACCATCCTTCACGATAAGTATGTTTAATATATTCCTGAGCAGCTTGTTTGGCTTTGATGGTTTCGTGTTGTGTGTCAAAATGCGGATGACCGTCAATCACCTCAAACTTATCGCTTTTCACTACCCGAATTTCATCATTTTCATCAATGTTGGTGAACTCCATTCTTTCGCCATCCCACAGCAACTCACGTTTGAGGTCTTGCAGCCTTACAGCCACCACGCCCATCACCACCATCTCATTCATAGGCCCTGAATAGCCAAAATGCGAGCTGGCTTCTACCCTACTTTCCGGACTTTCTTTACAGGCCCGCACCCAATCCATTTCGTGGCCATCGGTTACGCGGCGCATTTTAGGTGCTGGTCTTTTGTAGTCTTTGTCATACTCAAGAGGCAGCAAAAATGGATCGCGGCCATAACATCCGGTCATTATTTTCCCGTTGGTGCCAATAAGCAGACAACCTCCGTTAGGATCGCGACCCATCACTTCGCCATCGGGCAACTCTTCCGGACGCGGAGGAAGCAGTCCGCCATCCCACCAGGTCACATTAAGTTCGGGCATTCCAACACCATTGATGGCTTCCCTTTTGGGGAAAACGTATTTCACTACCTCGGCCAACGGTGGCGATTCGGTGTTGAACTGAGATGAAGTTCCTTGCACTTTGGTAGGATACTTGAGGTTGAGCGACATAAAGATAGGATCCATAATATGGCAGGCCATATCGCCGAGAGCACCGGTGCCAAAATCCCACCAACCCCGCCAGTTCCAAGGGGTATAAATGGCATTGTAGGGCCGCTCTTTGGCAGGTCCTAAAAACAAGTCCCAAGCCAAAGTATCGGGAACGGCCATGATTTCTTTAGGTCTTTCTAAGCCTTGCGGCCAGATAGGGCGGTTGGTCCAGGCATGGGCTTCTTTCACTTCGCCAATGGCGCCATCCCAAACCCATTCGCAAACCTGCCTGATGCCTTCGCCCGAGTTGCCTTGGTTGCCCATTTGTGTGGCTACCTTATACTGACGGGCAATTTCGGTCATCTGACGCGATTCCCAAACAGCATGGGTAAGTGGTTTTTCGCAATACACATGTTTTCCCATTTTCATGGCATTGATGCTGATAATGGCATGTGAATGGTCGGGCGTTCCAACCACAACAGCGTC
>JADYZK010000154.1 GCA_020853175.1 Bacteroidales bacterium | reverse complement strand
GCATATTAAAATTTGAAAGACCCGAGGCACTCTACCTCCTGCTGCTGATACCGGCTTTTTTGGCGCTTTTTCTATTCTCCCGCTACCTGCGCAAAAAAGCAATGAAACGCTTTGCCGATCTGCATTTGTTTAAGGTTTTGATGCCTTTGGAATCGTTTACCCGACCGTGGCTCAAGTTCATCCTTTCACAGGCCGCGCTCATATTACTTATCATCGCTATTGCCAATCCTCAAACAGGCTCGAAATTAGAAGAGGTGAAACGCGAAGGCATTGATCTTTTTATCGCCCTCGATGTATCCAACTCCATGCTGGCCGAAGACATCTTACCCAACCGTCTTGAACGCTCACGACAAGCCATCAACCGATTGCTCGATAAACTTTCCGGCGACAGGGTAGGCATCATCGTCTTTGCCGGAAAAGCCTATATACAGCTGCCGCTCACTACCGATTACAATGCAGCCCGCATGTTTGTTTCAACCCTCAACACCAACATGGTTCCCTCTCAAGGAACTGCGATTGGCGAGGCTATTGAATTGGCATTGAACTCCTTTGATGCCAATTTAGAACGCAACAAGGCCATCATAGTGATTTCTGATGGTGAAGACCACGAAGAAAACGCCATCAAACAAGCTGGAGAAGCTGCCCTGAAAGGCGTTACCGTTTATACCATCGGCATGGGACTTACCGAAGGTGTGCCCATTCCCATTTACAATGATTATGGCAAACAAACCGGTTTCAGGAAAGATAAAAACCAAAATACCGTTGTTACCCGCCTCAACGAAAACCTGTTACAACAAGTGGCAGCAGCTGGAAACGGTGCTTATGTGCGGGCCAACAATACCCGTTCGGGATTGGAAACCATTTTGAATGAAATCAACAAAATTGCCAAATCGGAAATTGAAGCCCGAATTTTTACCGATTACGAAAATAAATTTCAAATCTTTATTGCCTTAGCCATTGCGCTTTTGGTGATTGAAATTTTAGTCTCGATGAAAAAAAGTGTTTGGGAATCGAAAGTCAACTTGTTTGAAAAGAAAGAATAAAATCATGTATAAGTTATTCATAATAATACCTTTTATTGCTTGTTCCTTTGCTCAAATCCATGCTCAAGGACAGGAACGAAAGCTCATACGACAAGGCAACAAACTCTACGACGAAGGCAATTTTACCGAAGCCGAAGTGAGTTTTCGCAAAGCCATTGATGTGAATCCTACCAGCGACAAGGCCAACTACAACCTTGGCAATACCCGCTACCAGCAACAAAATTTTGAAGATGCTACCACGCAATTTAAGCAAGCTGCCGAAATGAGTCGCAATCCCGCCATCGAAGCCAAGGCTTTGTACAATGCCGGCAACAGCTTGATGAGCCAGGAAAAGTTTGAAGAAAGTATCCCGCTTTTCAAGCAAGCACTGCGGTTAAATCCAGAGGATGAAGAAGCCCGCTACAACTTGGAATATGCCCGCTGGAAATTGAAACAGCAGCAGCAACAAGAGCAAAACAAAGATCAGAACAAAGATCAAAATCAGGATCAAAACAAGGATCAGCAGCAAAAAGAACAAGATAAAAAGCAGGACGAACAGCAACAAAAAGACCAGCAGCAAAAAGATCAGCAACAAGATCAGGATTCGGAGCAAAAGCAGCAACAACAATCGCCACATCAACTCTCGAAAGAAGATGCAGAGCGTATGTTGCAGGCGTTGACGGGCGAAGAAAAGAAAACCTTGGAAAAATTGAACGAGAAAAAGGTGAAAGCTGCGTCACGGGTGTCAAAAGAAAAAGATTGGTAAAATTGAAAAGACTAACTTTGAACCTTAATCTAAGAAAATGCAAAATCCATAACGTTTTGGAATATTATTTGAGGAAAATAACCGTTCAATAAATTGTATCTGAGTGTATAAAAAGTCAAATGTGATGAAGCAAATTGTTTTCCTTTCCCTCTTTCTGTTTAATATATTGCCTGTTTTGGTTTTTTCACAAGAGGTTACTTTTAAAGTTGAAACCGAAACCCATGTTGAAGTGGGACAGCAGTTTAGGGTAGTTTTTGTTGTCAATGCCGACGGAAGTGGTTTTTCAGGCCCTGATTTTAAAGACTTTAACATTGTTACTGGCCCTATGATGTCAACCAGCTCCAGCATCCAAATCATCAACGGCAAAATGGACAGGCTTTTCAGCCAAACCTACACCTATATTATAAACGCGCGCAACTCCGGTACATTTACAATCGGTTCGGCCTCCATTTCCGTTGACGGCGTGCGTTATCAAACCGAGAAAGTAACAGTGGAAGTAGGCAAGGCATCGGGCAATACGTCAGCCTCCACCAACAATAACCGGCAAAACACTAGCGCAACCAATGGCATTTCATCCAATGATATTTTTCTGAAAGCCATTGCCGACAAGCGAAACGTTGTGGCAGGAGAACAAGTGATTGTTACTTACCGCATTTACACCCGCCATCCTTTGTCGAACCTCAGCGTAACAAAACTCTCCTCTTTTCCCGGATTTTGGACCAAGAGTCTTTTAGACGAAAACCGACAAATATCACAAACCACCGAGGTGATTAATGGTGTTGAATACATTGTTGCAGACCTGCGCAAAATGGCACTTTTCCCTCAGAAAACAGGGAGGCTCGAAATTGAACCTATGGAGGTAAGCTGTAGAGCGCAGGTACGTGTTCAATCGCGACAAAATTCACGTGATCCTTTTGAGAGTTTTTTCAATGACCCATTTTTCAATCGAAACGTTCAAGAAGTAGAAAAAAACCTGTCTTCCGACCGGATTACCATTCAGGTTGAGCCGGCTCCTGTTTCGCGAAAGCCACAAAACTATCACGGTGCTGTGGGCCAATTTGGGTTTCAATCGGCCATTGATCGCGACCAACTCAAGGCTGGCGATGCCGCCAACATCACTTACACCATCACAGGAAGCGGCAACTTGGAGCTTATTGAACTTCCAAGACCTTCATTTCCTGCTGATTTTGAAGTGTATGAACCCAAAATATCTACCGATGTGCGCACAAGTGTTAATGGCGTGAGCGGAAGTCGCAAGGTCGAATACCTCGTTATTCCACGCTTTGAGGGCAATTACCAAATCCCTCCTATTGCGTTCGTTTACTACGACCCTGCAAAAAAAGAATACATCACGCTTCAGTCGCAAGCCTACGAAATAAAAGTTGAAAAAGGCGATGGCAACTATGCCGGTGATGCCGTGGTGGCCACCTCACAAGAAGGTATTCGGTATCTTGGCTCCGACATCCGTCATATTAAAATCAATGATGGCCACCTTCAAAAATCTGACCATTTCTTTTTTGCCTCAACAACGTATTTTATTGTTGTCATTGCAGCATTCCTGCTCTTCGTTTTTGCACTTTGGTTCAACATCAAACAGAATAAACTGCGAAAAAATCAATCCTTGGTCAAGTTCAAACAAGCTACCAAAGTGGCCAAAAAGAAGCTTTCCAACGCCCAGCAGTTCTTAAAAAGCAAAAATCAAAATGCGTTTTACTTGGAAATGTCGCAAGCCCTTTGGGGATACCTTTCAGACAAGTTCAACATCCCAAGATCGGAGCTTTCCATCGAAAACGTTCAAGTTGCCTTAGAGGCCGAACAAGCACCTGCTGAGCTAATTGAAGCCTTCATCAACACCCTAAACAACTGCGAATACGCACGTTTTGCTCCCGGCGATGCAGGCAAAAAAATGGAAGATTTGTACCAGCAAGGGATTGAAGTGATCACAAAATCTGAACGTCTAATTAAATAAGAGGAATGAATGATGAAAATTAAACACCTTTCCGGCTGCCTCCTACTGTTTTTGGCCCTCTTCATTTCCAATAACGTCACAGCCAATCTGCAAGTACAAAATTTTCAAAAGGCCAACGCCTATTATAATGAAGCTATTTATGACAGTGCCTTGATGATTTATACCGACATTTTAAGCCAAGGCTATTCCTCACACGAGCTTTACTACAACCTTGGAAACACCTATTTTAAGTTGAAAGACATTCCGTCAGCCATCCTCTATTACGAAAAAGCACTTAAAATCAATTCGTCTGATGAGGATACCCAACACAACTTACAAATTGCCAACAATATGATCGTTGACAAAATTGAAGTGCTCCCGGAATTGTTTTTTAGAGTTTGGTGGAACACCTTTTATACACTTTTGTCGGCCAATGCGTGGGCCTACATCTCAGTTGTCATACTCCTTTTTACGCTTTTATCAGCTTATCTTTACTTCACTTCGTTTAACATCAAGCTGCGGAAGCTAGCATTTTTCAGTGGGATAATTTTACTTTTTCTAACCGTAATAAGCTTTGGACTTGCTTCTCAAAAGCATTATTACACACAGCAAACCAACGAAGCCATTGTTTTTGTTCCCACTATTACCATCAAAAGTTCACCCGCGCAATCAAGCATTGACCTATTTGTGCTGCACGAAGGCACTAAGCTGCGCATTTTAGACAACGCCAATGGCTGGACAAAAATCAAGATTGCCAATGGTAGCATCGGCTGGATTCCACAGGATGTGATCAAAGGCATCTGATGAAAACGCCCGCCAACCCCAAATCATTATTTTTTGCAGTGGCCACCATTGTATCAATGCTCGTGATGTTGGGTTCATGTCTCAAATCCACCAAGCCCGGCTTGCCCGATGAAGTGGTTCAAGCAATCAATGAAACGGGTTTCAACCGCATTCAGCTGACCAAAACAATCAGTAATTTTCTCGATCCTGCTGACAGTCTTCAACGCGAGGCCGCCTATTTCCT
>JADYZK010000153.1 GCA_020853175.1 Bacteroidales bacterium | reverse complement strand
TGGATGAAGATAGCAAATTCCAAGAGTGAAGAACTTATTGCCGCTAAAACTCGCTGCTCCATCTAAATTTTGGAAACGAATTACATCAATCTCACCAAAAGAAGAGAAGGTGATTCCGATTTTATCGAGGGCTTTCTCTTCGCTTGATTCTTGTGACGAGCATAAACTACCAATAAAAAGTAGGCATGTCAAGATGGTGATTGTTTTCATATTTTGGGTATTATGGAATGAGGAAAACGGTTAAATTAATCGCAACATCAAGCGTATCTCTGTTTTGTAAAGGCTTCAAATCAATCTTTTTCTCGTCATGATTTTGCTGCTAAGGTAGAAATAATTCAATTGTCGAAACCATCCATCAGGCTTTTTATTTTCGCACAAAAATGAATGGATACAACTTCACCATTCTTTTTTTCATCTTATCAACAAAGCTTAAAATGATGAAAAAAGTACACTTTTTTGGGTTCCCCCTTTTGCTGATTTTTATAGTTCCTTTGTTTATTCCTTTGCATGGCTGCGATCCTAATGAGGATCCAATGCCTCCCGATACCGGCATTATTGCCTACAAACCCAACATTTATCTTTACCCGCAAACGACAACCTCCTTGCAGTTGCAGATCAGTTTCCCTAAAGGAGGTGAAATCATTGCTTCTGAGCCAACTTATGGCGCCGGCTGGGATGTTACTGTAACGCCCGATGGGATGATTGACAACCGCTACCGTTTCCTTTTTTATGAAAGCAAGCAGCCCAACGAGTGGCAACGCAGCGAAGGTTGGTGGGTTGAAAAAACCAATCTCGAAACTTTTTTACGTTCCAACTTGCACGAATATGGTTTCAGAGGCGATGAAATTACCGATTTTGTGGAGTATTGGGTGCCGCGTTTAAACAGTTGGCCGTATTATATCCTTTATCCGCAAACCAATGAACGCATAGATCCTTTGATTGCGCTAACTTTTTCGGTACAGCCCGATCATATTTTGCGGCTTTTTTATCTGATTGAAGGAAGTGATGCTGCTGCTTCGAAAACGCTGCCGTCGCCTGTGATACCACCCTTCAACCGCAGCGACTTCTATGTTGCCGAATGGGGAGTGCTGCTAAAATAAAACCCTTTTGTGAGGGTTTTTAATTTACGACAAGTATGTCTAACTTTCAATGGTTTTGGGTGCCAAAAACTTATTGTAAAGCAACAATCCAATGATGGTTACTACACCTATAAGACTGAAGATGAACCATAAAAGTCCGGGCCGTTGAAGCCCATCCACAAAATGTACGTACAACAAAGCACCTAAAATACCTCCAACGCCGCTTCCGATCACGCCGTATAAGAAAGAATAACCTTGGTAAAGCGCTTTCTTGTCGGGAGGAGCAATTAGGCCGACATAAGAGAGAAACTTGGGATGTGCCGTCATTTCGCCGATAGAGAAAATGATAATCCCCGCCATGAACACCCATGCGTGCATAGAGATGGACAGAATGGCCATGCCGATGGTGCCGAGGGCAATTCCGAAAATCATGGTAGGCAAGGCTTTGGTGTTTTTCACTAAGCTGGAGATGAACAGTTGTAGGGCAATAATGGTTCCGGCGTTGATCACCGTTACGTGTTCAGCTTCAAATTTCCAATGGGTTTGTGCGCCAAAGAGACCCAAAAAGTTATTCACGGCATCGTTTACCGGCGACATATCCACATAATCGGTCAAGTACCACAGCACGGTGTCGAACATTTGGAAATACAAAATCCAAAACATGCTGTAGATGACGATCATGCTCACAAAACGAAAATCCTTCAACACCAACACGATGCCTTGCAGCACTTCGGCCAAACTTTTTGTGCTTTTAGGCCGTTGCGGCTCTTTGTAAACAAAAATATTGAGCAGCAAAAGCCAGCCTGTGCCAATGGCCGCCATGATGAAAATGTAAGACCACGAAATGCCTTTGAGGTAGGGAATAAGCACCAGCGGAAAGATAAAAGCACCCAAATTGATAGACCAGTAGAAGATGCCAAAGCCTAAACCGCTATTGCTTTCGTTGGTTTCGCGGGCAATGGTTCCGGCAATCACAGGTTTGAACAATCCGGCGCCAACGGCCATTAAAAGCAAACTGGCAAACACCAGCGCGTAGGAAGTGGCCATGCTGGTAAGGAAATACCCCACGCTCATAATCGCAAAGGCAAACATCAGCATTTTACGGTAGCCAAAGCGCTCGGCCAAAGCACCCGAAAGAATGGGTAACAAATACAATAGTGGTGTGATGGTGCTTTTGATAACGCCCACGCCTTCTTTGCTGAAACCCAAGCCACCGCTATCGGTGCTCATCACCAAATAGACCGAAAGCACCGACATGACGCCATAATAAGAACCCCGTTCAAAGAATTCCATCGTGATGACGGTCCAGTAATTTTTGGTGAAGGATCGAAATCCTTTTTGCTCGGTGTTGGAGATTGGGGTCATAATATATTTTTCAAACGGGCAAATATAAAGATTCCCAGCTTTCCATCGGGCTTGTTTTGAAGGTTGTTTGGTGTGATTTTGACGATGAGTGTACAGTTATGG
The DNA here is from genome assembly GCA_020853175.1 of Bacteroidales bacterium. GTDB lineage: Bacteria > Bacteroidota > Bacteroidia > Bacteroidales > F082 > JALNZU01. The sequence goes on along the minus strand of JADYZK010000153.1, from coordinate 1,270 downwards.
CAGAAAAGGAAACCCAATCAAAAGATTTCACAGAGTAAATGCAAGTCACGGATAATACCTTAAATCAATTTCAGTGATTGAATTGCGGTAGGCAGCAAAAACACCCAGACCGCCGTTGATGTTGCTGTAAACGGGTGTAGGCTCCGAAAAAGGATTTTCATCCTGATAAGTATTGATTGATCTGTGGTAGTTAAAATAGTTTTCATCAGTGATGAAGATGGATATTTCAAGTTTGTCAGTAGGTGCTCCGGGATATATCCATCCTGTTTTATAGATAAAAACACCTCCGTTGTTGTTGATGTCAGAGATAAATTCTTCGCCTTTGTCAAAATAAATTTTGTTGAAATAAGCCTCTGACATTCCTTCGTAGTGATAGTAAATTGCAGCTGAAACCCTGTAGTAGTTCCCGTTGCCCGCAGCATCTTGAATACCAAAAGTGAGTGCCCGCAATTGAGTTTCGGTGGGGTCTTGTTCAATCGAGATGAATTCAATAACTGGAATAGCCGTGTTGGGAACAGTGCATTGGGCCGTTGCTTTTTGGTTGCGCGGTGTGATGACCTCAAGTGAATATGTGGCGCCACTTTGGGGTTGAAAATCGGTGGTAAAATATTGACCAATAGCGGCTGAGAACTGAAGCGGAAAGGTTTGCGTTCCATCGCTGATGGTAACAGTGGCATCGGTAATGGGTGGATATTGGTCTGAAAAATACGGATGGGTGGTGTAAAGTGGAACACTTTGCGTTACCCAGACTTTTACGCTGTCTTGGTCAGGAGAAATATAGCTGTAAACAACCAATTTAGGATCTGTTGCCGGAACATCCACTTCGCTTTCCATACTGTCGCAGGCCGAGATAAAACTGACTGTCAGCAGGGCGATGATCCAAAAGATGAGTTTATTTTTCATGGCGATTAAAATTTCACTGAATAAGTTACCGATGGAATAATGGGAAAAATGGATACTTGCATCAATTTGGTGGTTTCAGAGTTTGAATAATCCGAAAAGCTATCGGTGTAATAAAAGAAGGGATTTTTTCGGTTATAGGCGTTGTACAGTCCAATCTCCCATGTTCTTGTCCTGTTTTTCAATTCTTTGTGAAATTGAATGGCAAAATCAAGGCGGTGGTAAGCCTTCATTCTGAAGCCATTGACCGCGCCGTAGTCGGACAAATTGTTGAAATAGAAATAGGATGATCCTTGCGGAAAAGGATCATGTTCGTGGGTAGGGAAGGTGCCCAAAGGCAAGGTGATGGCGTTGCCTGTGCCATACACCC
>JADYZK010000152.1 GCA_020853175.1 Bacteroidales bacterium | reverse complement strand
GGCGATTACAGTTCAGCCGATGCGATGCTGTATATCCGCCTGAGCGATCCGCAAGGCATCCATTTTTTGGGTAACAGCATCGGCAGAGATATTGTGCTGACCCATGAAAATGACGGAAGCGAAGAATTTTTGTTGAACGCCTACTTCTCGCCTACTTTGGACAGCTACAGCTCAGGAACCATTGTATTTCCAATGAGTGGACTTCGCTCGGGGACACATCACCTCAGCCTAAAGGTGTGGGATTTACACAACAACTCCTCCGAAAAAGAAATCCGGTTCAAAGTTGATCCACAAGCACCCTTGGCCATCACTCGTTTACAAAACCATCCCAACCCCTTTAGTGCCAGCACTTCCATTAGCTTTCAGCACAACAAGCCCAACCAAAAATTGGATGTAACCGTTGAAGTTTACGACCAAATGGGGAATTTAGTAACCCAATTCAGTAAAAATATTTCGAGTTTTGGAACCCATTCATCACCCATTGAATGGAATGGAACAGCGAGCAATGGAAGCCGACTTCCGGCAGGAATGTATGTTTACAAAGTACAGATAAAAGATGGTGAAGGACAATTTTTTAGTGCCGCACAAAAGATTTTGATTGTACCAACCCGAGAATAAAAAAGATGATTACAATAAAAAATTATAATAGCCGTTTAGCAACAGTATCAAACCACAACATCACGCAAATAACTATGAAGTTAAAAGTATCTCTTCTGGCAGTTCTTAGCTTATGCACCAGCCTTTTATATTCGCAAACATACCAAGAATTGTCGGGACGTAACACCCTGAATGTTATCACTACCGCCGTTCCATTTATGATGATTGCTCCCGATTCAAGAGCAGGAGCCATGGGCGATGCCGGCGTTTCGTCAGCTCCGGATGTGTATTCCATGCACTGGAACCCTGCAAAATATGCTGTCCTGGAAAGTGATATGAGCGTTGGCTTGTCCTACAGTCCTTGGCTGCGCAACCTTGTTCCCGATATGAACTTGGCCTATTTGGCTTTTGCCAAAAGAATTGATGCCAGCTCTGCTATTGGTGCCACTTTGCGCTTTTTCACCTTGGGTGATATTCAGTTTACCAACGATGCTGGTGGCGACGAAGGGACTTATCGTCCCAGCGAATGGGCTTTGGATGCTACATACAGCCGCAAGCTCACCGATCACCTGTCGGGTGCGGTGGCAGGACGTTTTATTTATTCCAACCTCACCTTAGGAAGAAGCGTTGGAGGAGGTTCCACCTCTGCCGGTATCTCTGCAGCAGCCGATGTGGCTGTCTATTGGGAAAAGGAAGTGGTCTGGTTTCAAGACATGGGTTCTTCATTTGCTTGGGGAATTAACATCTCCAACATCGGAACCAAGTTAGGCTACAGCTCTGCCAGCATTAAAAAAGATTTTATTCCTACCAATCTGCGTTTTGGACCTACCCTCAAACTGGAAATTGACGATTACAACGAGATTGCTTTTTCACTCGATTTTAATAAATTATTGGTTCCTACCCCACCTATTTACAAACGCGACACCGTAAGTGGTAACCCTATTGCCATTGACGGAACCGATAAATTTGAGATTCTTCAAGGCATGGACGATGATGTTTCGGTTGTTGCCGGTATCTTACAATCATTTTATGACTCTCCAGGTGGGTTTCAGGAAGAAATGCGTGAGTTTAGCATCTCTTTTGGAGCTGAGTATTGGTACAACAAAGTATTTGCCCTCAGAGGCGGTGCCTTTTATGAAGATGCTACCAAAGGAAACAGAAAATTCTTCACCCTTGGTGCTGGATTGCGTTACAACGTTTTTGGTTTAGATTTCTCTTATCTGATTCCTGTTGATTCACGTAACAATCCATTGCAGAACACTTTACGCTTTGCCCTCACCTTCGATCTTGATGCACAAGCTAAAGCTAAATAGCAAAGACTTAAGTTTATAAAGTGACTAAGGGACTGAGGCGACTTGAACGAACGGAAACGACTTTAGCGATGGAGCTTTTCGTCAGTGACACGAAACCCTAAACACCAAAAGCTAAACAAAAGCCAATAGCCGACAGCCGCTCATTAAAATTTGAATTATTCTTCAAAAAATTCAGGCAAAAAGTTTAACAGATACAAGGTGTCTGTAGCGCGGGTGATGGCGGTATAAATCCAACGCAGGTAGGCAATATCCACTTGTTCGGCAAGAAAAACACCTGAATCCAGAAACACCATAGGCCATTGTCCGCCTTGCGTTTTATGACAAGTGAGGGCATAAGCATATTTCACCTGCAAAGCATTAAAATAAGGGTCTTCCTTTATCATGGCCCATCGTTTGGCTTTGGAGGGAATGTGTGCATAGTCTTCCTGAATGGCAGCAGAAAGGCGCAAGTGATCGGCCTCGCCCAGTGCCGGACCGTCCATCATCAGCGTGTCGGTGAGCACCTTTACCGAAAGGGTGGGTTGATCGGGAAACTCAAGAAAACGGATGTCAACATCAGCAAAGTGGAAGCCGTACATTTCCTCAAATTTATTGATACGCACCACTTCTACAATGTCGCCATTGGCGATGAATGAACCTTGTTTCTTTTCGTCGGTCCAGAAATAATTGTTTTTCACCACCATCAGCAGGTCGCCGGAAGTAAGGTCTTCATCCATTCCCAAGATGCGCTGCCTGATCGCATTGTTGTAAAGGTTGGCTCTTTTGTTAGAGCGACAGATGACTACTGCTTTAGAGAAATCTCTTCCGCCAAAGGCATTAAAGAAAAGGTCTTCCACTTGCTCGGGTTCTAAAAGAACGAAATCATCAAAAGTGCTTGTCTTCAACAAAGGCAAAGACGCATCATTTTCTGCCAATTTTTGTCGCACCCGGGTAGCATTAAAAAGGATTCCTGAATCCAATGCTTGGCGCATCACCTCGGTGAGTTCAAAACTGGCAGCCGTGAGAGAAAAGCTGCTTTTCAACATTTGAAGATCGAGGGCCGGACTGTATTCAAGGCCCACGGGCGGCAGCTGGGCATGATCGCCAATGAAGAGCAACCTGCAATTGTGGCCCGAAGAAACATAGTTGATCAAATCATCCAACAAGCTCCTCCCTGCCTCTGCCGCGTTGTCGTTGATCATGGAAGCTTCATCAACGATAAAAAGACAGTTGGTGTGTTTGTTTTCGGCACAGGCCATGATGCGGCGGCCATCGGGGGTGCGGCTGTGGAAGTATATTTTTCGGTGAATGGTATGGGCTGCAATGCCGGTGTAGGAAGTGAGCACTTTGGCAGCTCGTCCGGTGGGCGCCAGCAAAACAAAACGCATCGGAATGGCCGGAAGGCTGCGCACCAAAGCCGTTACTATGCTTGTTTTTCCGGTTCCGGCATAGCCTTTAAGCAGATACAATGGATTGCTCTTCACTGACAACAAAAAAGCAGCGAGATGGCGCATCACCGTGTCTTGTCCCGAAGTGGGTGGGTGTCCAAAATTCGACAATAAGCTCTCGTAAAGGTCGGTTTTGTTCATCAGAAGGGATATCCTATGCCAAAATTCCACACCAGCTGCTTAACTTGCAACCTATTCAGCATCCATCGTTGGTTCAGAGGTTGCTCAGGGTTGCGGATGGGTGCGGCGGCATCGAGCCGAAAGATGAAAAATGAAAAGTCGAAGCGCAATCCAATGCCTGCATCCAGAGCAATATCATTGTAAAAAGAGTCTAAATTAAAGTTCCCGTTTTGGTAATATGTTTTCTCTTTTAGGGTCCAGATGTTGCCTGCATCAATAAAAAGCGCTCCTTTGAGATAGCTGTATATGGGAAAGCGATATTCGATATTGAACTCAAGTTGTATGTCGCCGACGCGTTCAATTTTGAGGGTATCGGTAAATGATCCGGGGCCCAGCTGCCGCAACTGCCAACCCCGCATTCCGTTTGATCCGCCTGCAAAAAAGCTTCTTTCAAAAGGCATTTCGTTGCTGTTTCCATACGGCAGTCCCAGTCCCATCATCGCGCGAAACACAATACGTTGCTCGTTGGTGAACAGGCGGTAATACCGAAAATCGTGGTCGAGGCGTAAATATTGCGCATATCGAATCCCCAAAAGGGTGTGATATTCGTCATTAAAACTGATCAGCGGTGTTTTGTTGAACAACGAAAGCAAGTTGCCTGAGCTCTCCAAGTTGAGGCGGTAATAAATGAAGTCGTTAATTTTGTTCACATTTTGGTTGTTATAGATGAAGCTGTACTTCATGCTAAAAATCAAATGATCTGAATATTGGTCTTTGAAACGCTGATTCGTTTGTTCATTTAAAAACTCCTGAAACGCAATAGAGGGCGACACTTTCACCGAGCTGAGGTTGATGAGAGTGAACAAATGGTTGATGGTGGGCTTGGTCATCCAGTCGTAGCCAAAAGCAGCTTTAAGCACGGTACGGCTGTAATTTTGTCGGCGCTGGTCGCTAAACCCGATGTTGATGTTGGTTTTGGGCTGGTACTCTTTTGCAAAGGCGCGGAAAGCAATGGGACTTAAAAAACGCGGGAAGTACAAGCTGGCATCGGCACCAAACTCGCGGGTGTTGAAAATTGAGGCAGCCGTTGATCCTTTAGGAAGCTCCACATTGAGCTTTTGGGCTTCGAAACCGCCATTCAATCGCAATCGCAAAACCTCTGCACCTTTGAAAAGGTTTTTGTTAGAAAACACCAAGCTCCCCCTGATGCCTAAATCGCCACCCGAGTTAGTCCCTTCAACGTCAACAGAATAGGCGTTCACTTTGCTGCGTTGCAGATAAATGTTGCAGTTGAGCCAATTGGTATCGGCAGCCATTGCTGAAGGCG
>JADYZK010000151.1 GCA_020853175.1 Bacteroidales bacterium | reverse complement strand
ATGAGTAATATTCTGGTCAATGTGTTTGATGGCAATCTCCCTTAAGCCCTGACGGTTCTTGTCGATATGAATAATATCGTCAACTTCAACTTCAAAAATGGACAATTGTTTTCCATCATCAAGTTTGACAAGGCCGGTTTGCTTGCCTGAAATCACTTTTGCGTTTTCGAAAAATGGGTTTGATGGATTGCTGAAATATTGAACCTTTTTGAATAGCAGCGAGAACAATGGTTTCCAGTTCTTTTCGAAATCAAACTCCATCCGGAGTATATTTTTTAATTCAAGTTCTTTCATTTCAGTTTTTCAATGGATGAATTGTGGTTCAGAAGTGACTTTATTTGCGTAATAGCCATTTGGTTAAGTTGGTACAGCCTATCGGATTGAGCTAAACCCTGATGAATGAGCATGGCATTGATACTTTCAAGATTGGATAAAACTACCAATTGTTCGATGGTAGCCATATCGCGGATGTTTCCAGAAGCAGTTGGATTTTCGGACCTCCATTGCTGTGCTGTTTTGCCAAACAAAGCCATATTAAGCATATCGGCTTCATCGGCGTATATAAAGGATACCTGGTTGTTATCCAATTGTTTTGGGATAAGGTTTTCTTTGATAGCATCGGTATGAATGCGGTAGTTGACTTTGGCCAAGGTTCGCTGGAAGTTCCAGTTTAGTTTTAACCTTTCGTTTTCGTCGTCTTTTAGGCGTTTGAATTCTTTTATGAGGTATACTTTAAACTCAGCAGAAATCCACATACCAAACTCAAATGCAATGTCGGCATGTGCATAAGTGCCCCCATATCTACCTGCTGATGATTTCAAACCGATTGCATTCGTTTTTTGAACCCAATCTTTGACACTGATTTTGTAATTATTTAAACCAGCCTGACTTTTAATTGTGGCGAATTCGCCATAATTAAAATCGGGATTGTAGATACTTTCCCAAACACCCAGAAATTCAACAGTATTGCGGTTTCTAAGCCAATCAGAAATAAAAAAATCACCGTCTTTGGCTTTTAACATATCAGTAAGTGAAATGAAATCACCAAATTCGTTATTGATGATTGCTATCTGGATGTCTTTTACCAGTATTTTATTGGTTTTCGCCACTCTGAATGAATTTAGTTTTGTTTAATTAGGTCGAATTCGGGGTAATTAAATTATTTTTAGATAAAACTTTCAGTGATAATTATTTCCGGGTTATAAACTCTTGGTTTTACGAGCTGCAATTCCTGATATATTTCCTCTTCTTCCTGCTTAAGCGGATAGCTGTTTAATATTCCAACAATTCTTTCAAGAATCAGCACCGGATTAAGGGGTGTTTTCTTGACGGCTTTGTGAAGTTTATTTATGTCGCGCTGCAGGTTTTGAAATCTACCTTTTCGGATGGCTTCTTTAGCAATGATGATAAGCTTAGATTCCTTGTCGTTGATAAAAGGTAAGTGAAGCAATGCATCGAGGTAAGCAATAGCACTTTTTTCGTTTGGACCCTGGGTGACATCCACTTTTTTGTCCTTTGCTTTTTCATCCTCAGCTTTATCAGCAAAAACCTTAATGGCTTTTTGCACCTGCTCATGGTGCTGGTTGTGCAATGGGATTCCCTTTTCGTTGAGAAAAGCTTCGAATTGCCTTACCGTTTCGAGGAATGTAAGTTCATCAACTTCATTGTTAGGTTTGACATAAATAAAGGCATCGCGTTTTTCGTCTTTGATAAAACAAATGGTGCCATTTTTAAGAATGGCATTTTTCCTGCCAACTCTTGCGCGTAATGGCATATTTTTTATCTGCTTGAAAAGCGCAGGGTTCTTTTCTTTTATGTCGCGAATCATCATCAGGTACGATAACTTTTCGTCCTTTTCTTCTTCCATTTGCTTGTCAAAAAGACCGAATGTTTCTGTTTCCTCATCAGGAGAATAGATTTGACTGTCCTCGCCTAAAGCAGCATGAAAAGCCTGAAGTTTCATAATGGCTTTTTTCTCAAGCTCGATGTCGTTGTTTACCTTAGCAGTTGGGTAGAAATTAAAGACAAACACTTCATCTGCAGTAGAGCCAATTCTATTGACCCTACCGATGCGCTGCATCAATCTTGTTGAATTCCAGGGTGTATCATAGTTTACGATAACATTGGAACGGTGTAAGTTGATGCCCTCGGCTAAAACTTCAGTAGAAATGACGATATCGAAATCGTCTTTTTGTTCTTTTTTTAGAAGATTAGCATCAAAATTCTGTCGTATTGATGGCATTTTTTCTTTTCTGGATCCACTGTCAACAGAAAGAATGCGATAACTGACTTTCTTTTTAAGCTCCCTAAACAAATAGTCAGTTGTTTCTTTACTTTCGGAGAAAACAACAAGTTTTGACTGAGGATTGATCGTTTTACTGAGTAGTTTATTTTTAAGGTAGTCAACAAAAACATCCAGTTTTGGATCTTCGATTATTTTTTTCCAGTCGTTATTTAAGTTTGTAAGTAACTCATAATCATTTTTCAAACCAGGGAGAAAGTTGTACTCAAAATCATCAGGTTCACAAATTTCGATGGTAGGATCGTCAATTGATTTTTCGATGATAAGATTGAGTAATTCTTCTTCTTTACCCTCGTTTATCATGTCAGAGACTGGTAAATTTGGTGCTATGTATATTTTACCGTTCTCAAACATTGTAACCATAGCCTTGGTTGCCATTAAAAAGCGTTCAAGGGATTGCTTGAAGGCGAAAAAACTGCTGTCAATCCTTTTAACAAGCAAGGTTTTCATGATTCGTGCCAATTGTCCCGAAATCATATCAGCCTGCTTGTACTTGCTTTTTTTCGGTTGTTTCAGAAAGCCAATAGCTCTGTAACGATTGTAAGTTAATCCCTGAGTTTCGTTACTGAGAACAACAATTGTCTTGTCGTAAAGACTTTCCAAATGAGGTTCTAGCTGGTAAAAAATCTTCTTCGGTTCTCTGACCTTCGGGAAAATAATACCCTGCTTTACTAAATCCTCAGCATATTGTTTGTGGGCAAGCAAGTCGGTTCTTGTTCTTCTGACAATTAATGGTTCGATTACCTTTATGCGGATTTTTTCATAAATTTTCTTTACGCCAGCCTGAACAACTTTAATGTCTTTTTCAATCTTCAGTTTTCTATAAGCATCAATCTGACTTCTGAAAAAGTTCTGGAGATTACTTGTTTCCAGTGTTGAGTTTTTGCTGTCCTGAAACAAATAAACGAGATTAGCAATATCCTCAGGACGATTGTTTAAAGGAGTGGCAGAAACTAACATGATTTTCTTTTGCACCACGGTCCCGTTGGGTAAAATGCGTTTTGTAGGAGTTTTGCAGATTTTTTGCAAATCATTGTACATTGTGGCGGTGTCGGTGCGGAACTTGTGCGCCTCATCCACAATTATTAAATCATATTTCGAGGGGTCGGTCACTTTATGAAGGCTTCCGTTGGTAACAATTTTGACATTATCCAACCTGAATTTATCAACCGTCTCGGACCAGTTGTCCTTTAATGCCGGGGGAACGATTATTAATGTTCTGGAACGATATGTGGGAAACCCATTGGTGTAGAAATATTTTTTTGCAATGATTATAGCTACGATTGTTTTCCCTAATCCCACAACATCGGCAAGGAGAAATCAACTGTGCTTCATCATTTTGGTGAAGCCATCATTAACAGCATCAATTTGGTAGGAGAGGCGTTTAAAACCTTTTGGTAAATCAGTAATTGAGTTAGGATCAAATTCGATACTTCTGCCAAAATATTCGATGAGAAATTTCAAGTACACTT
>JADYZK010000150.1 GCA_020853175.1 Bacteroidales bacterium | reverse complement strand
GTTTTTTTACCGGCACGCAAAATTTTCACCCAACCAAAAGGAAACAACCTGCCTTTGGCTGCACGGATACCATCGCTGATTTCAGGCATACTGATTACAAAAGCCACAACTTCTTGGTTTTGATCAATGATCACCTTCACAAAACGGTAATCGAGAATAGGGAGGTAGCGGTTGGCAAAAGCATTCATCTCCTTTTCATCCAAGGGAATAAAACCATAAATGTTTTTATAGGCTTCATTGATCAATCTGAAGATAGGCACCACCCAAGGTTTTAGCGATTTCCTGGATGTGAAACGCAACAACTCAAAATGATGATGGGTAAGTGCCCGCGTATAAGCCCTGTCAATGGCTTCGGGCTGTTGATCGTTCACAGGCATCAGGTAGGAAACCAAATCCACTTCTTTAACGAAGCCCATCATATCGAGGAATTGAGGGATGTAAGGGAAGTTATAAGGGGTGGCTATAACAACTTTTTCATTAAAGCCTTCCACCATTGCGCCTTGTGGTTCTTTGTCGGAGAATCCCAGTGGCCCGACCAAAATTTCCATGCTTTTTGCTTTCGCCCATTGCTCCACATAGCCGATGAGGGCTTGGGCAATAGCCAAATCATCATAACATTCGAGACAGCAAAAACGTGCTTTTTTCTCGTTGTGAAGGGCGTTGTAACGCGAATTGATGATGCCCATCACCCTGCCAACAGGTTTGTTGCCTTCGTATGCCAGACAAAGAATCACCTCCGAAGTGTCAAATGAATGGTTCTTTTTGGCATCAAAAAACACACGATCATCATAATACAAAGGGTGAACCCAGTTGGGTTGGTTGTGGTGGATTTTTTCGGGGAGGTAAATAAAAGTCGTTAAATCGGCTTTTCCCTTCACTTCGCGCACTGTTACTGCCTTGTGTGAATTTTTGGCCAAAGTTAATTTTTTATTAATTCAATTGAATGGTCTTTTGAAAATGGCACGTGGTGAATTCACTTGGGAAGCTCTGTGAGGAAATTTCTCCCTCAAAACCAACTCCAATCCTATTCAGTGTATCAATCTAAACATCTGTGAGGAGATTTCTCCCTCAAAACCCTGCTTCGCAGTGTTTTTCATTCGAAATGACAGGATGGCTCGGTAAAAAGGTGTTGTGAATTGGGGCTGGGGGCGGAGCCCCCAGCCCCAATTCACAACACACCCCTACACCAAAACCGTCCTGTCATTTGGAACGTAGTGAGAAATCTCCAAACGTTTTTATTGCTTAAAAGGGAAAATTCTCTTACGTTTTTCCCGGCGAGCTGCACTTCTTCAAACAAAAAGAGGCTGTCCTAATCAGGACAGCCTCTTTTTTGAAACAAAATGCTGTTTAAAATAGTCAACTGTCTATTTAACTATCATACGTTTTGTAACTTTTACGCCATCGGCTTCAACGGTATAAAAATAGACACCGGTATTGAGGTCGGCAATGTTTAAAGCAAGGTTATGTTGTCCGGCAGTGCGGTAGCCTTGGTTAACTTGCAAAACTTTTTGTCCGGTAAGGGTATAAACGGTTACATCTACGCTGCTTCCTTTAGAAAGGCTTACACGAATGTTGGTGCTTCCATCAACAACAGGGTTGGGGAAGTTTTGTCCAACTTCTAAACCTTTTGCAGCAGGCAATTCTTGGTTTCCAACAACGCAGAAATCAGCATCGGTGAAGAAGAAGTTGGTGATGTATTTATACACAACTGGTGTACCTGGGTCAACATCAGCGGCAAGAGGTTGATAAGTCATTGGAATGGTATATTTTCCATCGGCGAACAAGCTTTTTTGGGCCACGGTAGCAAAAGTAGCATTCCACATACCTACGGAGAACAGGGTTACATTGGTGGGAACAGGGTCTGTTCCTACGCAAGTAAGATCGGCAGTTCCCCAAGCATTGGTGCGGATACCGCGTGAGAAAATGTTAGGACGAGTGTTGTCGGCAACATCTGCGAGGTCAGTATCAATCCAGCTGATGAATACGGTTTCACGGTCGGGTGAAAGGGTGATTTGGATGCGGTTATCCTCAGTATAATCGCCTGGCCAAGTACCACGCAATTGTCTGATGCTTCCCAATTTTACGCCATGCCAAGTAGCTCCGCCATCTTTAGTAAAGATATCATAAGCAGCCATTAAGAATTCTCCTGAAGAAATTGAATAAGGATCAGAGCCGGTAGCTCCCACAACAACTGCAATATGGAGATTTCCATCAGCATCAACAGCAATATTTTGGTCGAAAGCGGTGGTGTAAGAAATCTGATCGCGAGCAGGAAGTGGCTCTTCAAAAAGTAAAGCGATTTGTTCGTCAGTCAACAGATCATTAACGATACCGGCAATGCCATTTGGGCCACCCATTTGGATACCTTGAGGAGCTGACCATGATTCGCCACCATCAGTTGTTTTCAAGATAATAGGATAATAACTCGGTGAGCCACTAATAATGTCAACAGTTTCATTGTCGCCTAAGAAAGAGATGTAACCTGTCATTCCGTCTTCGGAGAAAGCTACTTGGGGATGTGATGGACGTGTAACCGCAGCAGCTACAGGAGCGTCAATAAGTTCTTGTGTAAAAACAAAATCATTCAAATCTGCATCAAAAACACCTTTGTTTACAATCAGGCTGCCTTGGTAAACCACTGAGCCGCTGCTCCAGTCTTGGTTAACATCAACAACAAAAACTTTTCCTTGACGTGTGATTTCATAGGAATCAGGAATGTACTGATAGTATGTAGGAGGAGTAGAAGATTGCAGATTTTTTGTTTTAATAGAAGGATCGGCAATGTTTACGGTTCCAAAGCTGTAACCCCCCCAACTCTCAGTGGAGTTTGAACCATCGAGGTTGGGAGCAAAATATTGGAGCCAAGTGTTGCTGAGATCGGTGTTACCTTCAGGGTTGTAAACACCATGGTTGGGGTAACGTGCGGCATCAGTAAAATATGAACCACCTGCATTGTTCTCGGCTACATAAACTTCGATCATTTTTGTCCAAGTTAAACCGCCATCAGTAGAGATGTCATAACCTAAGTCGCCAGAATAACCGCCTGGATCTTGCACACCACCCATACGGTGAAAATTGGTAACTAGGTTCAATTCGGGTTCGGCATGTACCATGGCCTTTTGTCCGCCACCATAACCGTAGCTGTAGGCATTGGCAGAGGAGCCAAGATCAATGACAGTTACAATATTGGTGTTCTTTTGTGTAGGTAGAAAAGCCGGTGCTTCAATTTGTTGCGATGAAACAACAGAGGAGGTCTTCACCGGCTCTATGCCAATTTTCATTTTTTCAATGGCTTTGTGTTGGCGTTGGTTAGGTTTCAAAGTCACAGTGCTTTGT
>JADYZK010000149.1 GCA_020853175.1 Bacteroidales bacterium | reverse complement strand
CTTCAGCCTCCTCTATGAGTGCATTGGTGCTGGCTTTGCTTGATATGGAGCAACAATTGGGACAGCACTACACGCCCCAAGCTTTCCTTCAAAAGGCATCCTATCTTTCGCGTATCGCTTCGGGAAGTGCCGCTAGAAGTGTTTTCCCTGTGGCTTCTTTGTGGGGCGAAACCCCCTCCTTTCCCGATGGGAACAATGAATATGCTGTGGCCCTCAGCGATTTACATCCTATTTTTAGCAACTATCGCGATAGCATATTGATTATTAACGCCGGCACAAAAGCCGTTTCGAGCCGTGCCGGACATGCCCTCATGGATGGAAATCCTTTTGCAGAATTGCGTTACCAAGAGGCGCACAACAACACCCGTCTTCTACTTGAGGCCATGCAACAAGGTGATCTCGAAGTTTTTATGCGCATTGCAGAGGCCGAAGCATTGCAGCTCCATGCCTTGATGATGACGTCAACCCCTTCTTTTATTTTGATGAAACCTTATACGTTGGCAGCCATCGAAAAAGTGAGGGCTTTCAGAGCCGAAACCCACATTCCGTTGTGCTTTACGCTTGATGCCGGCCCCAACTTGCACTTGCTTTATCCCGACGAATACCACGAAAAAGTACAGGTTTTCATTCAAAACGACTTAGCTGATTACTGCGAAAACAGACTTTGGATCAACGACAAAGTGGGCACCGGGCCTGTTAAATTGAAATAAAATGAACGAAAGCAGCAAAGCCTATTATGGCAAAACCATGCTGTTTGGCGAATACAGTGTTATCTTAGGTTCAAAAGCACTTGTAAGCCCTTTAAAAAGCTTTTCAGGGCACTGGAAGAATTGTCAACCCGCCGCTGAACACGAGTTGCTTTTGCAGGCAGAGCTTTTGAAATTTGTAAAACATCTGGAAACACAAGAAACAGCAACAACGCTTTTACATTTAGATGCCCTGAAACAGCAAACACAAGATGGGCTTTGGGTTGATGCCGATATTCCCCACGGATACGGGGCAGGCAGCTCGGGCGCGGTAGTTGCTGCCATTTATGAAAGATTTGCCATTGCGCCTCAAAAAGACCTCGTGTTACTCAAGCGTGAACTGGCTAACCTTGAAGGTTATTTTCATGGCAACAGCTCAGGACTCGATCCTTTGTGCTGTTTGTTGGCCCAACCACTTTTGGTTGAAAATGATGGACAAATCGAAGTTTTGGAGCCGTTTACCTCTCAAGATCAATTTGTTGTTTATCTGCACGACAGTCGCCTCAGCGGCAAAACAGCTCCGTTAATGGCTTATTTTCACCAACAGATGCTCCATCAGTCATTTTACAAAAAAGTGAAACAGCAATGGTTGCCTGCAGTTGATGATGCTATTGATGGTTTTATGAACAAGGATGAAACCTTGCTTTTTGATTCTTTACACGTGATTTCAACCTTTCAGCTCAATCACTTGCAACCAATGGTGCCGGAAAACATTGCCGAAGCCTGGAAACACGGTCATGCAACAGGCGACTTTACTATGAAATTATGTGGATCGGGCGGTGGTGGTTTCAGCTTGGTTTTTGCCAACGACAGTCGAAAAATCAACACTTATTTTCCTTCCGAAGACTTGATTCGGATCTTGTAAAAAGTTTTTACACAGCATTTCAAGGTTTTTGAATGATTGATTTTTTGAAAGAAAATCCCATTTTGAGGATAGACCGTTGCGATGGCGTGATGGAATAAAAGTCTTATCGGTTCTGCAAAACAGCTTGCAACTCCAGAGCCTGCGTGTGTTGAGGCGCGATGCGAAGTGCCCGGGTAACATAATCGGTAGCCTGCTTTCGCTCATGGGTTTGAAGCATCAATCCGGCCAAATTCACTAAAGCTTGCACATTATCGGGATTCAAGCGGAGGGCTTGCCGATAAGATTGTGTGGCCTGACGCAATTGTCCCAGCTGCATTTCACAAAACCCATGATTTACCCAAGCTCTTTCATTGCGTGGATGTTCAATAAGCACTTTTGCAAACCATTTTCTGGCCTCGGAAATACTGTCCATTTCCACCAACAGGCCACCCATTTTATTCAACATTTCGGCATGAAGCGGAGCTAAAGTCACTGCCTTTTTATAATAACGCCATGCCAAATCCAACTGTTTGTCTTGCTCGAGCATTTGACCAATGCGGTAGGCCGTCCAGGCATCTTGGTTTTCGTAATCCATCTGTGTCAAAAACGAATTCAACACCCGATCGTGATCATTGTTTTTAGCCAATCGCAAAAGAGCCTTTTCATTCTTAACCAAAAAAAAGTATTGCGAAAACGCTTTAAATTCAGCCTTTTTTACCTTATTGGTGGTGGGTTTTAGGTAATAAGCCGCAGAATCCAAATAGATGGGGTTTGAACTATAAGTTTCATATTCGCGCAAATACCCTTTTCCTTTTGTAAGTGCATCCGTTTGTCGGTTGTTGACGGCCACCAAACCCAAAAAACGTTGTGGGCCAGGCACTTCGTTGGATGGAATTGCGATTTTATGATCGGTGATTTTCACATGTGGAATGTCGCGGCTGTCGCGTTTGATCAGATGACAGCTTACGCAGTCGGAGAGCTTGCTGCCGGCTACAGTCGTTGTTTGATGGTAACTTTCGGGAGCGGTTGAATGGCAATCGGTACAGACTTTATTGAACACGCTGCGTGGGGTTTCTTTGACTGTAATATGTGGGTTATGACACTGGATGCAACTCAAATCGCCATTCGATTCAAGGTAGCAGCGGCTTTCCATCATGCGCTCAATGTGGGAAGCCATGATAAGCGTTGGCGGTCCGCCGGAGTAGGAAGGCATAAATACATCCATCACATCGGTGAGACTCATGCCCGGCTTGAAATCGTAAAAGCTCTTGCCTTCTTTCAGCACCATCGTTCCCTGAAGGTGACAGCGGGCACAGACATCATTTTGTAATGATTTTGAAAGGCGGGCAGGATTCACAATGCCAAAATCGGCCACAAGGGAAGTATCCACCAAAATACCGGATTTTGTGCGTCGCACGTGAATGGAGCCTGGGCCATGACAGCGCTCGCAATCAATGCCCTCAGGGATATGACTGTATTTGTTTTGCGATCCCATCACCAGTTGGGGAAGGGCATTGTGACACGAGATACATTCCAAGGCGAGATAACGCGAAAAACGCGCGTTATGCCCCTGCTCAAAGCCGGGTGGAAGATCAAAAAGCTGTTGCTGGGTGTAATAGGTAAACGGAATTTGAAACGCATATCCATTCACGGTAAAAATATGCGAATTGGTATGATGCCCCGACCCCACGATATAGTCCACACGTTCGGTACGTTGGTGAACGGTATCTTCGCCTTCCAGTCGAAACTCGGTCACAAACATCACGCTATCTTTCCAAAAAGGACGATAAAAGTAATTAGAAAATGAATCATAAATGATGCTGTCAGTTCCAATAATAGCATCGCTTTTCTGGCGTGTGGCTCTGCCAAAAGAGTTTCCCATTCCTGTGCGATGGTAAGAAACATAATTTTGATAATGGCAATCGCGACATGCTTCCTTTCCCACATATGTAGCTGAATCGCCATGATTGTGGTAAGGCGAAACTATTTCGACCGACAAATCATCCTTTTCAGGCTTTGTTGCACAGCTTAGAAACAGGATAGGAACAAAAGAAAATAGGAGCAAAAAGAACCTAAAAAAAAGTTTCGAGAGGAATTTTACTGTCTTCATCTTTACAAAAATAGTATTTATTGCCATCGGAGACCATCGCCTTCTCTTCGCGCAAAAAGACATCATGATCTTTCTCCCCAAAAAAGCTCCCGTTTTACCTTTAAGATGCAGATGAAAGCCCGTTTACAATAATATTTTCATTATTTCGTTGATAACGTATCAGTTGGTTGTAATTTTGCAATCACATTTAAAGCCCTATTATTATGAAAAAAATCGTTCAAATTATTTTTATTGCCCTCATAGCTGTTCAAATCAGCTCTTGTACCGAAAAATACAAGAAAGAAATTGAGAGATTAAACGCCTCTAACGACAGTTTAAAAAACCAAGGCG
>JADYZK010000148.1 GCA_020853175.1 Bacteroidales bacterium | reverse complement strand
GCGACAGTGTTTCAACGATGTACATTCCGTTGTCAAAGCCATCTAACGAAAGTTTAAGACCGTTGGCAGTATTGGTCATTTGTTGGTTGAAAACCATTTTTCCATCGAGGGTAAACAGTTTCACTTGAACAGGAACGTTTTGTTCAACATTCAATTTCACTATGGCGTGGTCGTTAGCTGGATTTGGATAAACACTTAAACCATAGTCTGTTACATCGGATTCATCCAATGAAACCATAGATACAAGCTGTTTTGTGAAACCGGTTTTTCCTGCTCCTGATCCACTGAAAAAGTCAAGGGTAAGTTTGTAAATATCACCTTGGCGGCTTTGCACAAAATACGCCAAAGAATCTTGGATTACCCAAGAAAACATACTCATATTGAACTCTTTCCAGTTATGCCCTATGGGTGTGCGGTGAAATTCCATCGGTTGGGCTGTCCAGCCAACAAAATCAGGAGCCACAGGATAGTTGCGAGCCGCACCAACTTCGTTATTGGTTGTAATGCCTACCACCACATAGTCAGAAGGTAGGCCGGTATTGTCGTAAACAATGGCGGAGTAGCGACTGAATTGCAAATCCCAGCTGTTGATATCGGGTTCGCGATCCACCACGGCACCCATTACCAAGGAGTAATAAATGAACATCCGCGAATCTTGATAAGGCGTTACATCTAACACTTGGTTCACTTCATTGGTTCCATCAATGTTAGCATACTTAAAATAAAAGGTGTTGGTGACAGAATTTTTTCTTTCAATAAAAAGTTTGCGCAGGCCACCATCAGCCATTTTAACGATATAAATAGAGTCGCCCATCACATCGTGATTGATGGTATTATAAACGCCCCAGCCATAATCGGGATGTCCCAAGGCGTTGCGGTTAAAGGCACCATCTTCCCAAATGGTATCGGAATTGACCAAATTTTTCCAGTCCTCGATAGTTGAAACGTCAATGTTGTTCCATGCAGAAGCATCGCCCAAAGGATAGGTATAGAGCATCACTCCGCTGCCATCATTGATAGAAATGCCGGCACTCCAGCGGTTGGTGTAGAAAGCAAGTTCCCAGTTGGCACGGATTTCAGTTTTCACCACACCGTTGGCGAGGCTGTAAAAAATATCGTTTGCATAACTTGGGCCCATCGTTACGGTATCGTTGATGGGGTTGGCTTGAAGATTTGGCATCATGAACACTGAAATGCCAAAAATAAATGATAGTAAAAGCTTTTTCATTTATTGAAATTTGTTGAATGATTAAGATGATTTATTGAAAAGTGATCCACCTCGGGATTGATTGTGAAGCAAGCTATTTCCAGCGTATGCTCATCATTAAATAGCTGCGGTAGAATGACAAAAGTGTTTCATCATTCTGCACAATCAGCAAGGTTGATTCAAATAAAATGGACTACAAAAAGGCGGGAGGACCCCGAAACGACTGGATGTGTTTTAAAAAAAGATGACGGAGCATGAGGTATGGTTTGGGCGCCATCCTTTGCGTAAGCCATGCTGTTGGAAGGGACAAATCGCAAATGTCGGAAGCGATCACATCCAGTTTTACGAACGACTGCTTGTCAAAGTCTTTTGAGAACTTCGCATGGCTGGTTTTGCCATCGTCTTTGCTGCCCGGTTTGGTAAAAGGCGTATGGTGTTCGTAGTAATTAGTTCCAAAAATTTTCTCCTGATGATAGGTAATCAAATCACCAATCACCATCCAGAAAATGGCAAATGCCATAATCAATTTGATAGCTTTGGATGTGTTTTCTCTTTTCATCGGACGATTTAGTGCGACAAAAATAATTCAAATAGTTGAAAGCGCAGACCCCCAAAGCGGTTTTAACCTTTTAAAGGTTATTGCAAAACTTTCTGCTGAACAGCACCCCCTTCTTTTACATCCCCTCAAGGCGTTGAAGTAGAGTGTAAGAAAAAAAAAGCATCTTACGAAAAGATGCTTTTACAATCATGCGATTTAAATGGGGTTTAAATCCCGTCTAAAAGTTAAATAAACTCTTTTTTAAGCTGTTTCACCCAGGTTTGAATGCGTTCCTCGGTCATTTCAGGTTGGTGGTGGTCGTCAATCACCAAGCCCACAAAGCTACCATCTTTTTCAGCCAAGCTGAAGTAAAATTTATAGCCATCGGTAGGCCACAAGCCGACTACGCCATCTTTTTGCGGCAGGCGGCAATACAACGTTCCAAGCCCGTCAACAAAACTTTCGGGATATTCGTGTTGGTCGCCTAAGCCAAAAAGTGCAATTTTTTTTCCTGTGAAATCAATTTCGTTCAAACTATCCACAAAATCCTCCCAGTCGTCCTGCATATCGCCGATACCCCATGCACTTGTACCAAAAATAACATTGGTATAAGTGGCAATGACTTCAGGATCAATACCTTTGATATTATGTATCTCGGCGTCTTTGCCAAATGCTTTTTGTATTGATTCGGCTGCTGCTTTCGTGGTCCCGGAGGTTGAGCCGAAGAAAATCCCAACTTTTTTCATGTGATCTTATTTATAACTTTTCTAAATTAGCGTGCAAAATTAGGCATTTTAGTAGAATTGTTGTTGGTGAGGCCAAAAAAAACGCCTTTCCCATGTTGAACTCTTCTGCAATGAAAACAATTAACAGTTGTCCAACCAATTATGTTCATTCATTCAATGGATGCGGATGCTCTGCCTTTGAGTTCGCCCGATTCCACCAATTTGTTCAAAATGGAATACACGGTTAAACCCGCCACCGTTTTGATGCCCAACTTGCGTGTAATATTTTTTCGATGGGTCATTACCGTATGCACACTGATGAAAAGGCGCTCGCTGATTTCGTTGTTGGTGTAGCCCAAAGCTACCAAACGAAGCACATCCGATTCTCTTTCGCTGATGCTTTCCGAGCCTTTTTCATCGTTGATAAGACCCAATTTGGTAATAAAATGAACGAAATGATGCATCAAAATCGCTTTTGAAGAAGTGATATCCAGCACAAAATCGCAATGCGAAAGGACGCCTTCCGGCACATCACTCCAGGTTAAACCAATAATTTGCAGCTTCTGAAAGGGTGCTTTATTACGGTTTCCGTGCCAATGGCTGTGCAGCAGGAGGGTATTGATGAAGACCAATCGTGGCTGGTGTTTTTCAACTAATTTTTGAAAACTACCATTGATGACGGCTGTTTCTTCAACACGAAAAGCAAGCCCCGTTTGGGTGAGAAGCGTTTTCAAGCCTTCGCGCACCAAGTACGAAGGTTCAATGATGAGAATATTCACCAACTCACTCATGGCTACTTCGTTCTTTTTGTGGACTTGCGCAATTCGATTTCCATTTTTTCAACAATGGGGACTAAAATCAAATCTTCAATGTGTTGATGGTTGTTTAAATCCTTCTCCAACTCAAAAATTTCATGCAAAATGAGGTTGAGCAAACGGCTGTCTTTGGGCGAAGGAATGTATTTGATGATGATATTTTTGAGGTCAAAGAGCTTATCTTCAACATTTTCGTGGTCTTCTTCATATTCATGAATGGAATAGGCTTTCAGCAATTCGAGTTGTTCTTGATCGCTGCGTTCGGATTCTAAAAATTGTTCTAAAGCCAAGACGTAAGGATACACGCGCTGTTCTTCTTTATTAATGTGCACGGTGAGTTCATGCGAATATTGTCCAAAAAAATCGAGCAACAGCACCTTTATTGCTTCATCGAAACTGCTGTCGTTGTTGAGGCGTTGGATATAATTTTCAATCTCAGGAATTCTAAACTCAAGATAATAACTGTGGGTTTGTTGCAGATATTCAATCAGCCGACTGGCTTTAAACTGCAGCAGGCTTTCCAAAGGAAAATAGGAAGGATCATGAAAAGTGTTCACGATTTCAAGAAAAAACGGCAAAGGCACTTTGTGAGTTGCACAAAGCTGGCTTACAGTTTTTTCGCCATAACCCAATTGAATGCCAAAGCGATTGATCACATGAAGCAGATGGTGGTTCAGATGAACCACATCAGCCATTTTCATATCTTGATGAATAAGCATGGTTTTACGGATGAAATGAAACACAAAAATAAGCAAACTACCCAAGCGCGAGCCACTGCGCAAGGCAATCGCGGAGCAAATTGGGCGCGAAAGACGGGAAAGCAGCGGTTGCCAAACCGGCCATCGGTGCTGAGCGAAGGTCAAAATTGTGTTGCTCAGCAAACAAAAAATACCCTTTTTTGCCCAACCTACTGCCCAAATATTCTTGTTCTGATTGGCCTGGAGTAGGAACCAACAAAGCAGTGCGTTGAAGCGCCACCAAATCCATAATGGTTGAATATCCTGCTCGAGCAACAATGGTTTTGGCACCAAGAATGAGCCGTTTCAACCTTTCGTCACCAATATGATTGAACAAATAGACGTTTTTTGCAACATCAGAAAGAGGTTTTCCTTGTGGAACTGCACGCGCAATAACAACCGTTCCTTTAAAGTCGTCCAATTGTTTTAAAACTTCCTTTTCAAATATAGAACGCTGAGGTTCAGGCCCCGAAAGCATGACCAAAAGATCTACTACTTCAGGTTCCAAGTGGTCCTCTATTGTTGCAAAACGGCTCAAAGGACCTATGTATTTTGTAGGGAGATGCTTAAAAGGCGGGTGCGACAAATCGCCGGCCAATGAGCGCTCATCGCCAAAGTCGGGAATCCAGCAGTTCGAATACCTCGATGCAACCAAGTTGTTTACAAATTTTGCGGCTTGCGTGGCCCAACCCATTCCCTTGGGCAAATGCAAATGCACCTGATGCGTGATAAACACCGAAGGAACCTTGCTGCTGTAGGCTCCAAAACGGTTGTCAGAAATTACGGCATCAGCGCCACACTCCTTCACCAACTGTTCCACTTTGCGATGATCGGATATTAACTGCCACAGCAAAGCTGGAGCTTGCGCCAACAAAGGTGCCACAACAGATTTTCCTTTGCCGTAATGGGGTTCGTGCGAAGGAAAATACAACCAAGGTAAATCAGGAAAAGTACTGCGTAAAAGCGCCAGAGGCGCACCATCGGCAGCCAACACCACACGTTGGTTCATTTCCAAAAGCGCATGAACAATCGGGATGCAGCGTGAGGCATGACCAATTCCCCAATTCAATGGGACAATAAGGATGGTTTTCTGTGGAAACAAAATCAATGCTTATGCAACAAAAGTAACAGTTTTTCTTTTAATTTTGGCGCCCATGTCCGAACAGCTTTTGTATAAAATTGGCCTTACCCTCATCCCGGGCGTAGGTGATATAGTTGGAAAGAAACTTGTTGCCTACTGCGGTGGCCCTGAAGCCGTTTTCAAGGAAAACAAAAAACATCTTGAAAAGATTCCCGGCATTGGAGCCTCAACGATAAGCAGCATTCTTAGCCAAAAAGTACTTTCGCGTGCCGAAATGGAACTTAAAACCATTGAACAACATCAAATTCAAGCTTTGTTTTACCTCGACAAGGCCTACCCCAAGCGGCTGCAACATTGTGCCGACAGCCCTTTGCTGCTATATTACAAAGGCACAAGCGACCTGAACCAACAAAAAGTGATTGGCATTGTTGGAACCCGCAACGCAAGTGATTATGGCAGACACTTTTGCGAACAAATTGTTGAAGAGTTTAAAAATGACAGCGCACTTATAGTAAGTGGTTTAGCTTATGGAATTGACAGCTTTGCCCACCGCGCGGCCGTCAAACATCAGTTGGGAACCATTGGTGTTTTGGCGCATGGCCTCGACAGGATTTACCCCTACACCAACAAAAGTTTGGCCGATAAAATGTTGCTTAACGGCGGTCTGCTTACCGAATTTATGGTAGGAAGCAAGCCTGAAAGAGAAAATTTCCCACGCCGCAACCGCATTGTGGCCGGCATGATTGATGCACTTATTGTGGTTGAATCGGCCCGAAAAGGCGGAGCCCTCATCACTGCCGACATTGCCAACTCCTACAATCGGGATGTTTTTGCCGTGCCGGGTCGTGTTGGCGATACCTTCAGCGAAGGGTGCAACTACCTCATCCGCACCAACAGGGCTTCACTCATCGAAAACGCTACCAACCTGCGCTATCTGCTTGGCTGGAGCAATGACACCGCAAAAAATGTTCAAACACAGCTTTTTAGAAGCTTTAGCGAGGATGAACAAGTGGTGATGGATACTTTTCAAAATGAAAAAACCTGTGGCATTGACGACATCATGATCAGAAGTGAATTTCCGGCTTCTAAGCTGGCCGGCATTTTACTCACCCTCGAATTTGATGGAGTGCTCACCGCCCTTCCAGGAAAAAAATACAAGATCGTTTAAGCGATGCGTAACAAAACAACCTCTTAAAAAGCAACAATAACAAAGGTTAGAACCTTCCCGATTTCAACTTTGTGCAACTGAGAGTGTTTCTACGCCATTGACTTCACGAAACAGCACCCTTAAAAAATTCCATCCTTTTCGTACTTTTGCAGGCTGATGAAAGATATGCGTCCCTTTATTTCCGGAAAACTCTTCGAGGTGATTTCCGCTGTTTCAATCAAACGTTCCGAACCGGCCTATGTGATAGGTGGTTACGTGCGCGACCTGCTTCTCGAACGTCCATCAAAAGACATTGACATTGTAGTGGTGGGCAACGGAATTGAGTTCGCCAGTGCGGTTGCCGAAAAGTTAAATAACACCAAAGACGCCAAGTTTTATGGTCAGTTTGGCACAGCCATGATCAAACACAAGGACATGGTGATTGAGTTTGTGGGTGCCAGAAAAGAATCTTATCAGCACCTGAGCCGAAAACCTGAAGTAAGCACCGGCAGCCTGAGCGACGACCAAAAAAGGCGCGATTTCACCATCAATGCGTTGGCTATCAGCTTGAATGCTGAGGATTTCGGTCAGTTGCTCGATCCTTTTGGAGGCATCACCGACCTTCAAAAGAAAATTATTTGCACCCCGCTCGATCCGGATATTACTTATTCCGACGATCCTTTGCGAATGATGCGTGCCATCCGCTTTGCTACACAGTTGGGTTTCAGCATCCATCCCGATTCTTATATAGCCATCGCGCGAAATAAAAACCGCATAAAAATCATCTCCATGGAGCGGATTAGCGATGAGTTGAACAAAATTATCCTCAGCGAGAAGCCATCTATTGGTTTTAAACTGCTTTTTGATAGCGGTATCTTACAAATAGTTTTCCCGCAGTTTGTTGCCCTTCAAGGAGTTGAAAAAGTAAACAACCAAAGCCACAAAGATAATTTTTACCATACGCTGGAGGTTTTGGATAATTTGTCGAAAACAACAAACGACCTTTGGCTGCGTTGGGCTGCCGTGTTGCATGACATTGCCAAGCCGGCGACAAAAAAATACGAACCTCTGCAAGGATGGACGTTTCATGGCCATGAGTTCAAAGGAGCTAAGATGGTTCCAGGCATTTTCAAGCAACTCAAATTGCCCCTCAATGAGCCCATGCGCTTTGTGCAAAAGTTGGTGCTGCTTCACCTCCGTCCTATCGTTTTGGCACAAGAAATTGTTACCGATTCGGCAGTTCGCCGACTGCTTTTTGATGCCGGTGATGATATTGATGCTTTGATGCTTTTGTGCGAAGCCGATATCACCTCGAAGAACGAATATAAAGTTAAAAAATACCGCGATAATTTTGAACTCGTCAGACAGAAACTAAAAGAAATCGAAGCCAAAGACAAGGTGCGCAACTGGCAACCGCCCATCAGCGGTGAAATTATTATGCAGGTTTTTGGTTTAAGACCCGGCAGAGAAGTCGGCCACATCAAAACCGCTATCCGCGATGCCATCCTCGACGGACTCATTAAAAATGAATTTGAGGAGGCCTATCTTTTTATGAAAGAAGAAGGCAAAAGGCTTCATCTTAGAGTGGTTGAAGAGGCAGACTCACAACCCGTTAAAGCCAACGGCCCACTTCCGCTTTAAAGGAAATGGAAAAGAGCAATCAATACCTTATCGTTGTTGCCGGACCAACGGCAGTGGGCAAAACCGCCGCCGCTATTGCCATTGCACAACATTTTGCAACGGAAATCGTGTCTGCCGACAGCCGACAATTTTACAAAGAAATGAGCATCGGCACAGCTGCACCCACCGCCCATGAACTCCACTTGGTGCAGCATCATTTTGTGCAACAGCTTTCCATTCATGAGCCTTATGATGTGGCCACCTACGCACAGCAGGCCCTTCAAACCTTGCAGCATCTTTTTAACGATCATGATGTGGTCATCCTCACCGGAGGCTCAGGCTTGTTCATTGATGCGGTTTGTTTTGGGTTGGATGAAATCCCCCACATCACGCCAGAAACACGTCAAAAAGTAAATCTTATTTTTCAATACGAAGGCTTGGAGGGTTTGCAATCGAAAGTAAAGAAAGTTGATCTTGAGTATTATAATTCATCAGACTTAAACAATCCACGCCGACTTCAGCGGGCTTTAGAAGTGTTTTATGAATCAGGAAAACCCTTTAGTTCGTTTAGAAAAAAAGAGCCGCAAAGCAGGGAATTTACTCCCATTTTTATTGGCTTAACGCTCGACAGAAACCTTCTGATTGAACGTATCAATCATCGATGCGAACAAATGATGAAGGATGGCTTGGTTCAGGAAGCCTTAGAATTGTACCCATTTAGGCATCTGAATGCATTGAAAACAGTGGGTTACACAGAAATATTCGACCACTTTGCCGGAAAGGCAACCCTTTCGCAATCCGTTGAGCGCATCAAAATCAGCACGCGCCAATATGCCAAAAGGCAAATGACCTGGTTCAAGAAAAATGAAAAATATCGGTGGTTTTCTCCTGAATCAACGGACGAAATGATTACGTACATCGAGAATCATATTGGAGGCTGTAAAAATTCAAAAAAAAAGGCTGTCTAAGTGATCAGACAGCCTTTTTTGATTTGATTTATAATGCAGCCAAAGCTGCGTCGTAGTTGGGTTCTTGCACAATTTCAGGAACTTGCTCGGTGTATTTCACCACACCGTTTTCGTCGAGAACAACAACCGCACGTGAATGTAAACCGGCCAAAGGACCATTTTCAATGGTAACACCATAAACGGTTCCAAAATCACCTCCGCGGAAATCGCTAGCGCTCACCACGTTATTCAACCCTTCGGTGGAGCAAAAGCGACTGTGCGCAAAAGGAAGATCCTTTGAAACACACACCACAACAGTGTTGTCCATTTTTGCAGCTTCGGCATTGAATTTACGCACTGAGGTAGCGCACACATCCGTATCTAGGCTGGGGAAAATATTTAAAACAACCTTTTTTCCTTTGAGATCGGACAAGCTCAGCGATCCTAAATCGCTTTTTACCAAATTGAAATCAGGAGCTTTTAAGCCGGCTGCGGGCAGCTCACCTACCGTTTGAAAAGGATTACCTTTTAATGTAATTTTTGCCATAATTTTTAAATTTATCTATTAAACGTTTGTAATTGTTCCTTGTTCAATTATGCCTCAACAAAAACCAATTCCGTTTGGGTTGAAATCTTCTTTTCAAGCCCACGTCAATGATTTAGAAAGGCACTTGAAGCGAAAGTACAAAATTTCTTCCTGCACCAACCATTCCTGATGAGTAAGGACGGTAACGCTGATCGGTGATATTTTCGATTCCTCCACCTATAATAAGATGATGTTCCACCTTCACCATCGCCTTGAAGTTGAGGGTGTACCAGCTTGGACTGTAGGGGTTTCCATCTGCATCGGCAGCGTACATATAATCTTTTGATTTTTCTTCTTCAGGCATATCCGCATAGTTTACTTTGTCAGCATAAGCCACATTCACCTCCAAAGTCATTTTGTTGGTCGTATAACGCAAACGCGACAATCCAAAGAGCGGAGCAGCATGGCGCAACGGGCTTTTTGTGCCATTATCCAGCTCCTCTTCGCCTTTTTGCCAAGTTAAGTTTGACATCATGCTAAAACCATAAGGAAGTTTCCACTCGATACCGCCATGAATCCCATAAACAGTAGCTTGTGCGGCATTTTGAATGGCTTGAACCCGACTCATTTCACCGGCATACATGATGCTGTCAGCCCCATTCAGACTGTAGTTGCGACGCACAAGTGCATCAGTGAGCACGGTATAAAAAGCAGTGAAATCGAGGCGAAATTTTTCAGCAAAAATCTTTGAAAATCCTATGTCGCCATTATAGGCATATTCGGCTTTCAAATTGGGATTGGGAACCACCACGAATCCCGGCTCTGAATCAAAAATCTTTCCAACATCATCCACGTTTGGAGAACGATAACCAGTTGATATATTGGCAGACAACGAAAAACTCTCACTTGCTTTATGCACCAGCCCGATGCTGCCGGTTAATGCGCCGCTGTTGAGCGAAGCTTCTTTAAACGGAAGAGCAAACAGGGAGGTATCGAAAGTAGCATCAAGCATAAAAAGGCTATACCGTGCGCCTGCTTGCAACATGGTTTTGTTGTTGAGATGGTGTTGATAGGTCGCAAAAAGAGCGTAAGACGACCATGTGGATTCAGGATAACGCGCTGGCCCTGGGGCGACTACACCGGTGAGGACATTTTCATCGGTACCTTTAGAATCCACTTGGTTCAGTACCATTTCGGCACCATAAAGCAGGCGGTTGTTCACACTTATTTCTTTGTTAAAGTCGAGGTTGAGCGAGAAGGCATCCACCTTTTCCATCCTGTTAAATTTAACGGCCTTGTTCAAATCGCGATCGTGGCGGCTCTCTTCAAACTTCTGAAACGCAAGGTTGAGCTGCATTTCATCGTATAAAAAAGTTGGTTTTTTATGGTTTACCGTCAAGCGGTTCATCATCCATTTTTGAGGGCCGTAATACCACTCGGCACTGCGCGGCAATTTGTTTTTCAAACGCAGCAATCTATCGTATCGCGCGTAATCTGAGGTGGTTGAATAATAAAAACCATATTCAAAACGCCAGTTTTCATTGGGTTGAAACACCAATTTTTGTAAGATATTTTGCTGACTGAAGCCTGATGATTTCTGCACGAGGGGATCATTGTTTGTAACCACGCGATCAACACTGTCCATGCGCACTACTTCGTATTTTTTCAAATAAGATTCAGGGCCGTTAGTTCCCATACGCAAGTCGCCAAAGCGATTGAAGCTGAAGCTTGTGACAGAGGCCCACTTTGGCCCGCCAATAGAAACATCAAGATGTGTTGACAACTCGTTGTTGGCCGAGGCAAAACGCGTTCCGGCATTTCCATTCACGATGGTTCCTTTGTCGGAAAGCACCGGCTTCAAGGTGTTGAAAAGCATCACACCGCCAATGGCATCGCTACCATAAACGATAGAGCCAGGTCCGAAAAGCACTTCGGCAGAGGCCACGCTGTAAGGGTCAACGGAGATGATATTTTGGATGTTGCCGCTGCGAAAAATAGCAGTGTTCATGCGAATGCCATCCACTGCAATCAAGAGTCGGTTTGTGGCAAAACCACGAATCATGGGGCTTCCGCCTCCTTGCTGACTTTTTTGTATGAATACCTCACCCGTTTGTCCGATCAGATCGGCAGCAGTTTGGGGGTTTTGAAGTGCAATGTCAGAAGAACGAATGGCACTCACCCGCTGAACGAGTTCGGAACGCGATTGCATCCATCGGGTAGCCGATACCACCACTTCATCGAGCTTCATGTCAATAGGTTGCAGCAAAATTCTGAACTTAGCCTTCTGCAAAGCAGCAAAATCCATTGTTTGGGTGCCATATCCTAGAAAACTAAAAGTTACTGCGCCTGTTTTTTCAAGGTCTTGAATGACGACCTGTCCGTTTTCGTTGGTGATATGCGATGACTTGCCCGCCACCACGCTAACGTAGGGCAAAGGAGTACGTGTTATAGCATCAAGAACCTGAAGCTCTTGCGCCCACATAGTTAACTGCACCATGACAAAAATCATGGTTAAAATCCATTTCTGTTTCATAGTTTATAATTAAAAGGAGAAATTTATATTTCATCGAACCGAAATCCATCGGTCAAAAAACATCAACCGAAACAGGGAGGCTCGGCGGGCCCTTGCGATGAATATTCAATAACGACAAAACAGTATGTGGTTTTGGCTCCTTTTATGGGGCTGGGTTCAATAATATCGGATTCACATAAAGGAATGAATCCGCGGGCGATGCTCTGCGATTGCAACAATTTCTCTATCGGGAGAACCCCTTTGTTCTGTGCTAAGTCGCGCATCCGCTGTTTGATACGTTGTTTAATCTTGGATTCTTTCTTGTCAGGAAAAACGAGGTACCAGGTAACATCTTCAAATTTTTCAGAACTTACAATGTCGTACATCTGGCCCAGATATTCAAACTCTTTGCTGTGAATGCGGTGAAAAAGCGTATTGGGTTCAGTTTCTAAAACAATTGGTATCTCAATCAAAATCAGCTCATCAGCGGCAAAACCTTCCATCATCTTGTGGCGCACCTCAACACGGACATACTCCTTTTGAAGGTGCAATAACCAACCATAGCCCGATTGAACAACAAAGAACAGGGCAAGCAAAAGGGTACTAATTGTAAGATTTTTTTTCAAAGCGGCGGTAAAAATACTGAAAAAGTAAAACAACATACCAAACAAATACATCGCGAAAATGGAAGCTCTCTATCATCTCACCTTAAATGATAAGGCCGAAAGCACTGAAGTTGTTCACGATTACCGTTAAGTGAATCGTTTCACAACCAAAGCACCTACTAAAAACAGTAGCAAACCCACAGCCACACTCACCGAAACCCATTTCAAAAGGGTGAAAACTGCGCCCATAAAAACTTGAACATCAGCAACATTTGGAAACTTTATGAGCATCCAATAGGTGTTTAGGTTTTCAAACACATCAAAAAGAACAGCCAAAAACGGCCATATCATCCATCGCAGGCAGTAAGAATCTTTTTTCAGGTGGTGCCGACTGAGCAAAAGTGCCGAAAGCAATAAACACCCGTAAACAGCGGGATAGACCATATCTGCAAAAACAACTTGCAAGCGGTACAAAGCACGACCTTGCGCGTCCATTGCGCTAAAAAGCGCCTCTACATCAGCGGAATCATACCAAAGTCTGACATCCAAAATTTGGAGTTTTACCTCCTCGAAAGTGTAAGTAAAGGTTGGGAAAATAACAAAATTAAATAGCAGCCATCCCGCAAACGCCAGCCAAAAGACGACCCATATCCATCGCTTGTGATGTTGAACAATAGCAGATAAAAAAGCGCACATGGTCGTTCGTTTATGCCAAATAAAAAACAACGTATCTTTGCAAAGGAAGTCATTTCTTGACAATAAAAAAAGTAAAATATCCTTCAAAATATGGCCACAAGAAAGCGCAAACGAAGCACACGTGCGGTAAGTAGAAAGTCGAAAAGTAAAAATAAAACCTGGTTGCATTGGCTGCTTTCGGTGTTGGTGATTTTTTTGGTTTTGGGAGCTATTGCCATGGCGGCAGGATATGTTTACGTGCGAACCACTCAAAATAAAAAAGCGCAAACCCTATTGCCATCGGCTGAGGCAGCACAAAAAATCAATGAAAGTAAACCCTCAGCCGGTAGCATCAGCAATTTAAACCTTCTCGAAGGCACATGGGTAAGCACTACCACCGGTGCCATGCTCAGTTTGAAAGGAGAAACATTTTCGCTGGATTTTCCATCCGTTGAAGCCGAAAAACCCATGTCAGGAACTTTCATCTTAACTGAAAATAAATTTTCAGTGGTCAACAGCGGAAAAAATGTTTGTGATTCAACGAAAGGAACTTATAGCTTTATTTTTAAAACAGGCGATCTCGTGGTCACCGTTTTACACGATGAATGTGCCAAACGCAAAAACAACCTTCAAGCCACTTGGTACAAATTGTAACCTCTTTTTCTACCTTTTGAAGTACGCTTCCACAACCTCAGAAATCATCAGCAGTTTACAGGCTTTGATTACCTTTGTGCGGTGAAACTTATAAAAAACGGGTTTTCTGAACTAACATTACTCGCTTTACACCTATGAAACAGCGCCACTTCCTTCCACTTTTACTCCTTATATTAGAGACATGGTTTGTTCAACCCGAAGCGAAAGCGCAGCATCAAATTTCGGGAACAATCCATAACTATACCGATCAGATGATTCGCCTCAATATGCTTAAAGGCGATAAAAAATATCCTGTTGACTCGGTGAAAACCAACAGCGACGGCTATTTTTTGTTTCGCACTGCCGATTGGTACCGCGTGGGGATGTATGAGTTGGTGACCAAATCGGGCAATCATTTTCGGATTCTGTACAACAAAGCCGATGTGCGTTTCATCTCCAACTCCGACAACGAAAATGCTATCGTTGAGTTTATCCGATCGGATGAAAACAAACTTTGGTATGATTATGTGATTTTGAAAGACAAAGTGCTGGCCCGTCAGGAATTGATTAAGCCCGTTTTGCAGCAATACCCTCGAAATGAACTTTTTTACAAACAAGCCCTTGAAACCTACAACGAGCTTCAAAAAAGTCTAAAACAAAAAACCGATTCGATATATTTCAATCGTTCAGAAACTTTGGCCGCGCGTTTAATGCGTGCTGACATGCCTCCTATGATTGACCTCAGTTTGGATTTTGACGCACAACGCCAGCAATTGAAAGATCATTTTTTTGACCAGACCGATTTTGCCGATACCCTCCTCCTCTATTCGGATGTTTTAACCTCCAAAATGATTGATTATCTGTCGTTGTATCAACGTCCTTCCATGGGAATGGCCGAGGTTCAGCTGGTTTTTATGCAGGCACTTGATGTCATTTTCGAGAAAGCATCGGTTGAAAAAACCACCTATTTGTTCACCTTAGAGTACTTTATCGAAGGGTTTGCTAAAATGGGTTTCACTGCTGTTACAGATTTTCTAAGCAATCTTCCTCACCTGAACGCCGATTGCATGGATCTTGAAACCTCATTGGAAATAGAGCGCATTGCAGGTCCACACCGCAAGGTAGTCCTTGGGTCGGCGGCTCCCGAAATTTCCATGACCGACATCAACGGCAACGCTTTTCACCTTAAAGACACCCAAGGAAAAGTTAAAATTCTTCTTTTTTGGTCGGTAAATTGTCCACACTGCATTTCCATACTACCTGAATTAGAGCAGTTGGCATCTCACTACCCCCAAGTTCAGGTCATATCCTTTGTGCTGAGCAACGATATTGAAAAGTTGAAGTCAATTATAGCCCAAGAAAAGCTCAATTGGACCCATTTGAGCGATGGCCTCGGATGGGCAAGTCCGGTAAGCGAGGCCTATATGGTGTATGGAACTCCCACTTTTTTTGTTTTAAACACCGACAACACCATTTTATCAAAACCCTCAGGCATTGCGGAAATGGAAGTAGTTTTAAAAAATTATTTTACCCAAGACAAATAGAACGGTTAACCCATTGACGATGAAAATCATTTTTAAAAGACCTATTCTTCAACAATTGATTTGCAGGCCACCACAACTTTTGCTCCTCGCGATGGGCTTTTTT
>JADYZK010000147.1 GCA_020853175.1 Bacteroidales bacterium | reverse complement strand
TGAAACTATTAGTAAACTAAAAGAGCCCATCATGAACAAGATACGTATTACCAAAGAATTTAAATTTGAAATGGCCCATGCCCTTTTAGGCTACGATGGTCCTTGTCGCAACGTGCATGGCCATTCGTATGGATTGGAAGTGACCGTTTTGGGCGAACCTATTGCCACCGAAGGCCATCCAAAGCTGGGAATGGTGATGGATTTTGGAGATCTTAAACGCATTGTCAGGTCACAAATTGTTGATGTTTTTGACCATGCTTTGGTTTTGAATACCGCCATGCCCAAATCCATTACCGAACCGCTGCATCAAAGTTTTGAAAAAGTAATTTTGATACACTACCAACCCACGAGCGAGTTAATGGTGATAGATTTTGCTCAACGCATTCAAGCTAAACTACCTCAAGGCATTCAATTGTTGCGGGTGATGCTGCGCGAAACGGCCACATCTTATGCCGAGTGGGTGGCTGCCGACCAGTAGTCCAGTTTTTCTCTCTCTGTTATTTCATTTTCCTATCAAAAAGAAGAAAAAAAACGCTGTGCCAATTATTGACACAGCGTTTTCATTTCATCAGCTTTTCAGTTTACTGTACCAAAATCTTTTGATAGGTAATTTTTTCACCCCGCTTGAATTCAACAATTAACAATCCCGTTGCTTCAACTGCTGCTTTTAAGGTTGTTCCTACAGCTTCAAAGCGCTGAACCAATCTACCGGTAGCATCCAATATGCGTATTTGATCGCCGGATTCGAGGTTGTCTATTGTAAAGTTTCCTGCATTAGGATTGGGATAAACACGATAGTTTTGGGTTTTACTTTCATTGATGTTGAGGGTTACGGTTTCCATGGAAGCAAGCATGGAAAGGCCGCTCATGTGGAAAAATCCGTTGTGTTGCGGCATAGCCCTATCGTAAGTCACATTCAAATCGTAAGCCATTTTCTGATTTTGAAGATAAGCTTTCCAGTAAATGGTTTCACCAATAACAAACCCTTCCTTTTCGGGCGTGGTGGGGTTATCGCCATAGGCAGTCATCATCAGTTGGCCATTTTGATAGGCTACAGCACCTGCGCAATAGGCAATACCATTTTCATGAAAAAAGACTGCCATTACATCGCCCGCCTGCATGAGTAGCCCACTGCGCAATGAGGCTTCAACGGGAATATAAATGTTATGAAAGATGTTTGTTGGCACAAAATTCCAGCCTTCGGGCATATTGGCGGTGGTGTCGTTGGAGATGAACACCGAAGCCGGCAAACTCTCACCCAAATCAAAAACACTGGTTACCTCGTAAAGAAAGCTGCCCGGAGCTTGCAGCAGATCCATCCAGTTGGTGTTGGTTGTGGGCGAGCTATTTAAAGCCTCACCGTTGCGATAGATATTGTATCCCAAAAAGTTGGCGGTGGAAGCACGTTGATTTTTTTCAAAGCTAAAAGGTCCTTTTTGGAGCGTTAGGCTTGTAGTTTGTAAATCTGTCGTAGCTTGAAGCTGAGGCTGTTGGTAACTCATCGGAACGCTGCTGTCGCCACTGTTTACCCAGCCACGGATGTTCCAGTTGTATGGTAAGCCATATTCTGACAAGGTAAGCCATGTGTCGGATCCGGCCAATCTAACAAGATCGCTTTTTCCATTTACCGCCGGGCCAAAATCAACACCTGCCGGAAAATAACCGGATTCGCCGATGACGGCATAACCCAGCCATAAAGATTCTTGTGAATCAATCGCAATAGGCGTTTCCAATTCGATATCATTCCACTCCATGGCTTTAACAGTAGCAACAGTTTGCTGAAGCACTAAGGTTCCGGTCCCATCACCGCGATAAACTTTGATTTCAAATGAAGGGTTGTTTTCCCAGGCAAAAAAGCCAATGTGGGTAAGTGTTTTCCCGGCATAATATTGCAGTAAATCTGCTTCAAATTTTGCGGCAACTTCAAAATCTTCGATACCTCCAACACCAGCTTGTAAAGCTCCGTTTCCGTATTGCAGATAGGAAGGATTAACTCCCGGGGGATACCAGTTGAGATTGACAGTATCGCCTACCAAATTTGCCAAGAGAGCGGCGGGAGCAGGCAGAGCAACAAACGCTTCGAGGGGAATGGAGTAGGTGGACTCATCACTATAAAAAACACCTTTTACAAGCAATTCCGAAGTGTATGCACCCAATTCACTCCCTATAAAACTGATGGTGATATGGGCACTATCTCCAGGAATGAGATGATAACTGTCAATATAAGGTTGAAAATTTGGGGATGATGTTTGAACTGAGACAAAAGCCGAAATGGCCGAGTTATTTACCACTTGAATGGTTTTGGTAAGTTGCTGGTTGAGATCTACTGTTCCGAAGTCAAGAGCATCTTCTGAGAAAATCAACCCACTTTCACCGGTTACAGTCATGTTCACCATCAGGTTGGTAACGGGTTGGTTAAAGTTGTTGGTGGCAATACTGATATTATAGTTACGTTGCCCGGGGAACATAGCCGTAGCATCAAAAGTCATCGTCACCAACTGCGAAACTCCAGGTGGGATAGCGCCGCTCAATGCATCAAATTGAACGCCTGTGGGCAAGGTGGGGATGCTCCATTGTAGGGCGATATTGCCCTCATTAGTGAATTCGATACTGTATGTTTTCATTTCTATGCCGGCTTCAATAGAGTCGGAGATGGTGGCTGGACTGAGTGTTAAAACAGGAACTCCAATTTGAATTGTTCTTGAAACCAAATTACTTTCACCTTCTGCATACACTGCTGTTAGGCCGTAGGTATAGGTTCCTAATCCAAGAGCAGCATCTAAATGCGTGTTTTCTGTGAGTTCCTGAATCAATAAACCATCCCGAAAAAGCTTATAGCCAAGAAATTCAGGCGATCTGTTGTTTTGAAAATTCTGAGGGTCATCAGCCTCAAGACCAACGAAGCTATCCGCTTTTATTTCAGTGTCGGCCACAAAGGCTTTCAGAAGCCAATTGTTGTTAAAACCATATTCAGTAAGGGTTTGCCATGCTCCGGAAATATTGACTAGATCGCTAAAACCTGCTACTGCCGAGGTATTGTCAATAGCCAGCGGAAATTCATTGAAAGCCTGATTTACTTCAAGAGCAATAAAAAAATCAGCAGAATTGTTCAGCAAAATTGGTGTGTTGAGGGCCACAACATTCCATTGGTTGGGAATGTAAGAAAGAATGGGTTGGGTGTAAAGGAGTGTATTTAAGTTTTCTCCACTATACACTTTTAGGGCAAATGAGGTGAGTTGAGATGTGGGATAAAAAGCTACATTCACCACCGATTGTCCATCGAGGTTGGGCAATGCGCCCGCCGGCCAGCCAATAGCAATTTCATAAGTGGTTGGTTCGTCTGCACTTAATCCCAAAGACTCGT
Source organism: Bacteroidales bacterium (assembly GCA_020853175.1). Taxonomy (GTDB): domain Bacteria; phylum Bacteroidota; class Bacteroidia; order Bacteroidales; family F082; genus JALNZU01. The sequence continues at coordinate 2,052 of JADYZK010000147.1, read as the reverse complement.
AATACACATCAGAACAATAGCTCAGCCAAGTTCCTTGTTCGCCGGTTACATCGCCCCACTGAAGGCGGACATTGTTAGTGTCAATAACTTCGGCAAAAAAATAAGCAGGCGCTACCAAAAGGGAAGTATCGTTTGGCGCGCGTTCTATGTTTTTGAGGTTCGATTTGCTTACTTTGAATGGAGATAAGCCTTCAAAACTTATTACCTCGGGCGATGGGGTGCTGTAAGGTGAATTTTGGGCCATCAGGAGGGTTCCGGTGGCGAACGTCAGGAGCAAAAAGTAAAGTTTTTTCATAGCTTTTGGTTTTTTAGGGCAGTTTCAGTAGGTGTTGGTTCTCATTTTTAAAGGTTTAATGCTTGAATGAAAACGTTTTAGGTTGGCTTATAACATAAAAAATGTTTTATTTGTTCATCCAGTAGGGATAAATTTATCATCTGATAAATTATCCATAGCTTTACGAGAAATTTTTGGCTATGAAAAAATCTTTCTTTACGGTCATCTTTTTTTTACTGACTTTTTTCTTCGGGTGTAAGCACGAAGAAGAAATCAGCATGACGCCGCCGGATTGTGGCGAATCTTATTGCGTGGCGGCTTATCGGACGGATAAAACTCATTTGGCAAATTATAGTGCGCAAAACATCCATTTTCAATATGTAAATGGTTATGCAGTAGCGTTTTGGTCAAATGCTTCCGAAACGCCGCCCACCACTTTTATGCTTAGGGTGGGCAGTCCGCAACGTCCTATTGTGACAGGTCCGGGTCTTTTTCGCATAGATCAATACGAAACAGCTTATGCAAGTATGCGCATTGAACGCGACAGTTTGGTTAATTTTCTTGCGTATGCCGGATATATACAAGTAGATACCATTACTGCTGACTATTTTTCGGGCAGTTTTGAAGTAGAGGCACGGGTGGATTCAACAAATAATTATTTGCGTTTTGTAGGAAAATTTTTGGTTAAGCAGTGATCATCAACTTATCCCTTACCTAAACACCACCGTTGACGGTTTCGTAATTTCAAAATCACGGAAGCCAAAATCAGTCGTTTCGAAAGAATTGAATTTAAAAACATGAATACCGTTGCCCGGTATTTCAGGATAAAAAGACAGGGCGATTTGAAACGTGCTCATCACCAGGTTTTTGTTTTTGATTAAAACACCCAAACCAATATGCGTGAATACTTTACTATCGCGAAAACCTCTTTCTACAGTGCCGAGCATACCGAGCGAAAGGGTTAAATAAGGCCCAAAACTAAAGCCGATAAAATTCCAAGGCGCGTACAATTGTGTTTGAGAAGTCAACAAAATTCGGCTGTTTCCCGACAAGGTGGGGCTGTAAAACCCACTCAGGCCATACTCATTGTTTATTGTTAAGCTGTCATAATCAATCCGGTTGATGCCAACGGTAAGTTGAGGCTTTACGAACTGCCGGAGTTTCCACGGGCCAATTTCAATGAGATGGGTAAAGTAATTGACGCCTGCACTCAAAACGCCCTGTTCACCATTTTTAGCCTGAAGAAAGGTGCCATATTCAAAGTTGGAACTCATGTAGCCCCATGAATAATATTCACCTGACGAAAAACGAATGCCAAAATAAGCACGATCAATGTTGTTTTTTTTCTGAAAACCACCCGTTAAATTGATCACTCGACCCACGGGAACATCCTCGGTTTTGCCAAACTCGAAAACATATTTATCCTTGACATACAAGCGCGATGAAACCCCCAAGCTGACGAGATAAAAATTTTCGTTGGTATAAAATTGAAACGTATCAACGGTTTCAAGTGGTTTTTCGAGAAATCGGATTCTTATAAAGCGCGCACTGGAAATGAAATTTGTGGTCCGTTTAAAATCGGTATTTCCCTTGATAAGTTGCATTGAACTTCCTGCCCAAAAATCTTGCCGATTGAATTTAAAACGCAAATATTCAGCAGATTCAATTGGTGTATTGGTAAGCTGTTGCGAAATATTGATTCCCGCGGCCCACCTGGCAAATGATGAAAAAAACGGCCTATCAATGGCAATACTTTTGATGAAATTTCCTTTTTCATC
>JADYZK010000146.1 GCA_020853175.1 Bacteroidales bacterium | reverse complement strand
ATCCATTGGAGTGTTTTTCTTACTTTTGCAACACAATCAAATCGCCAAATGGCCAAAACCGGAAATAAACTTAGATCCAACACCTACAAGGAACCCGAGCAAACGCCGGAACCCATTGCTCCGGTAGTTGAAAAAAAAGAGCCCAAGCGCACGAAAGAAACCGCGGTTTCAACCAAAAAAGAAAGAAAAAAACTTACGATTAATCCACGTACCGTTAAAATTTTCGGTTTTTTCTTTTTGTTTTTGGCCGCCTTTCTGCTGTTGTCGTTTATTTCATTTTACCTCAACTGGTTTAACAACTTAGCTGACGACTATTTCTCCGATCTGCCTATTGGCATGGTTCTTACAGACACCCAACTAAAAATCAGCAACTGGAGCGGTAATTTAGGTGCCTTTCTGTCGCAATTCTTAGTAAAAGACGGCTTCGGTGCAGGTGCTTTTTTCTTTGTTTTTCTATCGGTAGTGATAGCCATCCGCTTGATTTGGGGCAAAAAAATCATTTCGGGCTGGGGAATGTGGAAATATGCCATGATGAGTTTGGTTTGGCTGCCTTTGCTGCTGGCTTTCAGCTTTCCACACGATCCGCTAAACACTTTAGGAGGTATTGTCGGACTTTTCCTTTCCGGTTATTTGGTGGCCATCACAGGTAATGTTGGCTTGGTGCTGTTGCTTGCTTTTTTGCTCATCGTCTTCCTCATTTTCACTTTTACGTTTCCTTTTTCATTCTTTGGTAAAAAAAATCAACACCAAGACGCTGGATATATAAAGGAAGGCTTTCAAACCGCAGACAAGTATAACACGGTTGAGTTTGCTGTTGAAGATGAAGAAAACGAAGACGAACACATTTTTGTAATTCCAAAAAAACAAGAGGGAAACAAATCGAGGGTAAGTGAAGACAAAAGCCTTGAAATGGAAGTTGAAAGCCCGATTGCAGAGAACCTCCCCAACGAATCCATTGATGATAATACAGCCCTTGAGCTCAATATTACCCCTGCTATACCCGAAAAAACAAAAACCAAAGGAACCATTGAACATCAGGGCATTGACACCCTTTATGATCCTACCCTCGACCTGCCCGATTACAAACTTCCACCGCTTGACTTATTAAATATGTACGGCGATGGCACCATCAATGTGGATCGGGCTGAACTGGAAGCCAACAAAAACAGAATTGTTGAAACCCTAGCCAATTACGCCATTGGCATCGAAAAGATAAAAGCCACCATTGGACCCACGGTAACCTTGTACGAGATTGTCCCATCGCCGGGAATCCGCATTTCACGCATCAAAAATCTTGAAGACGACATTGCTTTAAGCCTTTCTGCCACAGGCATTAGAATCATAGCTCCCATCCCCGGAAAAGGAACCGTGGGTATTGAAGTACCCAACCTCAAACCAGAAATCGTTTCCATGAGGTCCATCCTGGGGTCGGAAAGGTTTATGACCAGCAAATATGAGCTGCCATTCGGCATTGGTAAAACCATTTCTAACGAAAGTTTTGTTGCCGACCTCACCAAAATGCCGCATATTTTGATGGCAGGTGCCACCGGACAAGGAAAGTCGGTGGGTTTGAACGCCATCATCACCTCTTTGCTGTATTGCAAACACCCCTCTGAGTTAAAAATTGTGATGGTTGACCCTAAAAAGGTGGAGCTGAGCTTGTTTAGCCGCATCGAACGACATTATCTTGCCAAACTCCCCGATTCGGAAGAGGCCATCATTACTGATACCCGCAAAGTGGTGCGCACCTTAAATTCCCTCAGCATCGAAATGGACAATCGTTACGAGCTGCTCAAAGACGCACAGGTTCGCAACATCAAAGAATACAATGACAAGTTCAAAAGCCGAAAACTCAACCCCCTCGGTGGTCATCGTTTCTTGCCTTACATTGTGCTTGTTGTAGATGAATTTGCCGATTTGATTATGACTGCCGGCAAGGAAGTAGAAGGTCCTATCACCCGTTTGGCACAGCTTGCCCGTGCTGTGGGCATCCATTTAATTATCGCCACCCAGCGCCCATCGGTAAACATCATTACAGGAACCATCAAAGCGAATTTTCCTGCGCGTATCGCCTTTAGGGTTATTTCGCGAATTGACTCTCGCACCATATTGGATACAGGCGGTGCCGATCAGCTGGTAGGCCGAGGTGATATGTTGTTCTCAACCGGAAATGACCTCATCCGCTTACAATGTGCTTTTATTGATACACCTGAGGTTGAACGACTTACTGAATATATTGGTTCGCAAAGGGCCTATCCCGATGCCTACCATCTGCCCGAGTATGCCGATGAACAAGATGAAGTACCCGATGTTTTTGATGCCTCTGAAAGGGATGTTTTGTTTGAAGATGCCGCTCGCATTATCGTTCAAAACCAACAGGGATCAACATCTTTGCTGCAACGAAAACTAAAATTAGGATACAACAGAGCCGGTCGCATTATTGACCAATTGGAAGCCGCCGGAATAGTTGGCGCATTTGAAGGTTCTAAAGCTCGCGAAGTTAAAGTGAGCGGCGAAATGGCTTTGGAACAATTTTTGAGGGACTTAGACGCTAAAAGTAACAACACATGAAAAATTTAATTCAATCCATTCTTTTATTTGCGCTTTTTATGGGTTCATCTGCCTTCGGGCAAAACTCTGCTGACGACCTTCTTAAAAAAGTTGTGGATAAAACACGTGCTTACAAAAACCTTAAAATTGACTTTACCTACACCATGCTTAACGAAAAAGCAGGCATCAACGAAACCAAAAAAGGGGACCTTTATATAAAAGGTGATGCCTATAAAATTTCATTGCAAGGTCAAGAAGTCATCAGCGATGGAAAAACCGTTTGGACTTATCTTGAGGATTCGCAAGAAGTGATGGTGAGCAATGCCGGCGAAGGCGACGAAGCCATGACACCAAGTAGCCTTCTTACTTCCTATTATAAGGACTATAAAGCTACTTTCGTTAATGAAAAAGATAACATAGCTAAGGGTCTGAAAACAATAGAGTTAAAACCTAATTCGGGAAAGAAATTTTCAAAAATGCAGCTTGGCATCAACGAGAGCAAATTACAGCTGATGAACCTTTCTATATACGACAATGGTGGAAACGTATTCACCTACGATCTCAGCAAAATGGTGACAGACCAGAACTTAGCTGCCGATTTTTTTCAGTTCAACACCAAAAAATATCCCGGAGTTGAAGTGGTTGACATGCGATAAATACTTTTTGGAAATGAATGCCTTTGTTTCACAAAAAGGCAATAGCATATATTTGCAAAAACACACAGCATGAGTGACCAACCTAAAAGAACACTGAAAGACTGGGCAGACGACGATAAGCCACGAGAAAAGCTGATCCTAAAAGGCAAAGCCAGCCTTAGCGACGCAGAACTGATTGCCATACTCATCGGCACTGGAAACCAAGGTGAAACAGTCATAGCACTGTCGCAACGCATCCTACAATCCAGCAACAACAACCTGATCGAGCTTTCACGCCTGTCAATGACCGATCTTATGAAGTTTAGAGGGATTGGAGAAGCCAAAGCCATCAGTATCATTGCAGCATTAGAACTTGGTAAACGTCGTAGGAGTGCTGAAGCGCGCGAACGAAAAACAATCACTTCGAGTAAAGATGCTTACGACCAACTTTACGCAGTTTCCACCGATTTGGATTATGAAAAGTTTTGGGTTATGCTTTTGGATCAGGCCAATAAAGTGATTCGTATTGTGGAAGTGAGCGAAGGTGGAACAACCGGCACGGTGGCCGACCCGAAAAAAATATTTAAAATAGCCCTCGAAGCCAACGCCTGCAACATTATTTTGTGTCATAACCACCCTTCGGGACAACTCAAGCCCAGCAAACCAGACATTGCCATTACCGAAAAAATCAAACATTCGGGCAACCTGCTCGACATCAAAGTGCTCGACCATTTAATTATAGGCCATGATGGCTTTTTCAGTTTCGCCGATGAAGGGCTACTTTAACGAAGCAAAATTTCAATAAGACAAAGAAAATGAACCATTTTGAATGGAAATAATAAATGACAGTATTGCAGTTTAAATTAAATTAGCTACTTTTGCACTCCATTTTAAAATCATTTTTGTTTTAACTAAATCATTAATTATGAACCAGTATGAAACCGTTTTCATTGTAACTCCCGTTTTGTCTGAAGAACAGATGAAGGAAGCGGTAAAAAAGTATCAGGAATACCTGAACGAAAATGGTGCTGAAATCGTTCACGAAGAGCACTGGGGCATGCGCAAATTAGCGTATCCCATCCAAAAAAAATCAACAGGCTTTTACCATTTGGTTGAATACCGCGCCGAAGGTACGTTGATTGCTGAATTGGAAACACAGCTGAAACGTGATGAGCGCATCATCCGATTCCTTACGGTAAAACTCGATAAGCACGCTATTGCTTACAACGAGAAAAAACGTAAAAAAGCAAAAGATGCCGCTAACGAAAAACGTGAAGCCTAAGCTTCAAAACAGTAACCATTAAAACTTTAGACAATGGCACAAGGAAGTTCAGAAATAAAGTATTTGACCCCGATAGCGGTAGATACTAAAAAGAAAAAGTATTGCAGGTTTAAGAAAAACCGCATCAAATATATTGACTATAAAGATGCAGATTTTCTTTTGAAATTCGTGAACGAGCAAGGCAAACTTTTGCCACGCCGCATCACAGGAACCTCGACCAAATATCAAAAGAAAGTGGCACAGGCTGTTAAAAGAGCCCGTCACCTTTGTTTGATGCCTTACGTAGCTGATTTATTAAAATAAAGGAGGAGAAAAAACATGGAAGTCATTCTGAAACAGGACGTAAATAATCTGGGTTTTACCCATGATATCGTTACCGTAAAAGATGGTTACGCACGTAATTATCTCATCCCTAAAAAGTTAGCGATTATAGCCAACGAAACAAATCGTAAAATTCTTACCGAATTAAAAAAGCAACAAGCTTTTAAAGCCGACAAAATTAAAGGCGAAGCCGCAGCTATTGCCAAAGCACTTGAAGGCTTGACCCTACGTATTGCTGCCAAAGCCGGTGCTTCGGGCAAGATTTTCGGTTCGGTGAATTCAGTACAAATTGCTAACGCCATCAAAGAAGCAAGAAACATTGAAGTAGATCGTAAAAAAATCCACCTCAGTGATGACTCTATCAAAGAATTGGGCAACTACAAAGCAAAAATCAAATTGCACAAAGAAGTTCAGTTTGAAATTGATTTTGAGGTTTTTGCCGAATAATCTTCAAAAAATTGTAATTTTAAACCCGATTCCTAAAAGAATCGGGTTTTTTTATGCTTTCAAAAAATAAAATAAAACATTTTAATAGTCTCAGCTTAAACAAGTTCCGACAGCAACATCAAGAATTTATTCTCGAAGGCACAAAGTCAGTTGAAGAACTTTTGAAAAGCGACTTCACAATAAAAGAAATCATTGCAACTGCTGAATGGGTTCAACAACATCCATTGGTTTTAAAAGCTATCCCAACAGAAGTGGTTACCGATAGGGAAATGCAACAAATAAGTCAAATGAAAACACCTCCGGGTGTGCTTGCTTTGGTGGCCATTCCAACGGTAAGTTGGAAATTAAATCAAGGCTTTACACTTATACTGGATGGCATCAACGACCCCGGAAATCTTGGAACCATTATCCGAACTGCTGATTGGTTTGGAATTGAAAACATTGTTTGTAGCCATGATACTGTTGATGTTTATCATCCAAAAGTAGTGCAGGCTACCATGGGTTCCATTTTTAGGGTAAATGTTTTTTATGAAAACCTTGAATCGGTTTTAATAGCTGCACGACAAAATGATGTCGCCATTTATGGCGCTGTAATGAACGGCGAAAACATTTTTTCTTCCGACCTTAAATTTTCATCAGCTTTGTTGGTCATTGGAAGTGAATCGCATGGCATCCGCGAGCCGTTGCTACCATTGATCACACACCCCATTACCTATCCAAAGTTTGGTACAAAAGCAGTAATCAACTCAGCCGAATCGCTCAATGCAGCCATTGCAACGGCACTTATTTTAGGTATTTTTATCCCATCAACACAAGGCTAAATTGATTTCTAAAAAATTTAAAATCCACGTCGCCCCTGCACCACCCAAAATATTTCAGTATTTTTGCAAAAAAAATAACCCATGTATTTAAAGCTCATATTACTCAGCGTTGTAATTGTTGGATTGGCCATTGCGGGCATAGCCATCAAAATGTTTTTCGTTAAGGGCGGCGAGTTCAAGAAACAATGCAGCAGCGTGGATGCCAACGGACAAAGAGTCGGCTGTGCTTGTGGCGGTGGCGAAGGCAGCTGCGAGAGAAAATCAGAGGAGCATACCCATTAGGATTCGCTTTCCCAACTGTGTTTTATTCGTTTACAATGATTTTCTTCATCCCTTCGGTGCTGTAAGTGGCATAAGTTTGTTCAGGTGTCCAATAAATAAAGAAAGCTTCCACGTTAGGAATTTCTTTCAACAACAATTTCGATTCTTCAAGACCCATCACTAAAAAAGCCGTAGCTAAAGCATCGGCCAGTGCGGTACTTTTAGCAAGTACAGTAACGCTTAGCAAATTATGATCCACCGGGTATCCTGTTTTTGGGCTGATGGCATGAGGGAAGCGTTTACCGTCTTTTTCAAAATATTTCCTATAGCTTCCGGAAGTGGCCAGGCCAAGATTTTCTAAATTTACCACCACCTGTATGGTGCGATCATCATCGGCATTTTCGGTAGGATGTTCAATTCCGACACGCCATAAGCTCCCATCAGGTTTTTTGTTTCGGGCAGTAATTTCGCCTCCAACATCAATGATAAAATGTTTAATGTCGAGGTTATCAAACAAAGCAGCAATCAAGTCAGTTGTATAGCCTTGCGCAATTGCGTTAAAGTCAATGCGCATACCAGGATTTTCAAAATGAACCTTGTTGCTTTGGATGTTTACTTTGCGATAGTCCACCAATTTTTTCAAACTATCCACTTGTTCAGGAAGCATTTCTCTTTTTTGCTTTCGATGAAAGCCCCACGCTTGCGCCAAAGGACCAATGGTAAAGTCGAAATATCCATT
>JADYZK010000145.1 GCA_020853175.1 Bacteroidales bacterium | reverse complement strand
TTGAGCTTGAGAATTTCGTTAAGGGCATCTTTCAGCTCCTCTTCAGTAACCTCAGCTCTTTTGATGATTTTATCGTAATGCTTTTTGGTAAACTCGTTAAAAAACCGATCAATAATCATAAGCGCCAAGTCGTAATCCTTTTCTGGATGTTCATCTTGCAGCCGTTTCAATTGCAAAAACAAACACTCTTGAAGGTTGCGTGCTCCCACCCCCGGAGGGTCAAATTCTTGGATGATGGATAAGATTTCGGCCAACTCTTTTTTGTTGGTTTTGATGTTCATGCCAAACAGTAAATCGTCGGCCATGGCATCGAGCGAACGGCTCAGATAGCCCGAATCATCAAGGTTTCCGATAATGTAAATGCCCATCTTCGATTTGCGCTCCTCGAGCTTTCGATAGCCTATCTGCTGAATCAGCAGTTCTTGAAAACTGATGGAATCGGCAAAAGGAATGTCATATTTGTTGTCGTCGGGACTGTAATTGTTGACGCTGGTTTTGTAATCGGGGATGTCGTCATCGTCGGTGATATAATCATCAAAAGTGAATTCATCGTCTTTGCTGTCGTACTCTTCTTCGCGATCGTCGTCGGTGTAATCGTCCTCGCTGTCGTAATCGGTATCCTCAGCCTCCATCTCCTCTATCTCCGACCCCTCTTCCAGCTCAAGAGCCGGATTTTCTTCAATCTCCTGCTTGATGCGTTGCTCCAAAGCAATAGAAGGTATCTGCAACAGTTTCATCAACAGAATCTGCTGAGGAGAAAGCTTTTGAAGAAGCTTTTGTTGAAGACGTTGGTTGAGCATATTCTTTTCTAAGTTGGGCTGCTAATGGTTCAATTTTGATTTCAGTTGGCGAAATGAACACACGAATTTACGACAAAATTGTTTTGACGAACAAATATTTCTACTTTAAAAAATTTAATTTCCTGAGCTCACAGCATGAAAAATGCAATTTTTAACGCTATCAATTTTTTTGAAAATGAATAGACTTTCCGATGAAAACGCTTAAAATTCACAGTTCATGGGCGTACGCGGGAAAGGAATCACGTCTCTGATGTTAGTCATTCCCGTCACAAAAAGCATCAGCCGTTCAAAGCCTAAACCAAAGCCGGCGTGAGGCACGCTGCCAAACTTACGGGTTTCGAGGTACCAATCCATAGTTTCGGGAAGAATATGGTTGGCCACCATAGCATCGTACAATTTGGTGTAATCGTCTTCGCGCTGCGATCCGCCAATGATTTCGCCGATGCCGGGAAACAGCACATCCATGGCCCTAACGGTGGTACCATCGTCATTTTGTTTCATGTAAAATGCCTTGATGCCTTTTGGATAGTCGGTAAGAATCACAGGTTTTTGGAAATGCTTTTCAACAAGATACCGCTCGTGCTCCGACTGCAAATCGGCTCCCCATTGGGTGATCTGGTATTTGAATTTGCCTTTTTTGTTGTGATTTGAGTTTTTTAAGATGTCAATGGCCGCGGTGTAGCTGATGCGTTCAAAAGGGTTGTCGAGGACAAACTTCAACTTGCTGATCAGCTCCATAGAACGTTCCTCAGCTTTTTTGTTTTTTTCTTCTTCTTCTAACCTTTTGCTCAAAAAGGCTAAATCGTCCGCACAATTGTCCAAAGCATACTTGATGAGGTATTTCAACATGTCTTCGGCCAAATCCATGTCGTCATGAATGTCAAAGAAGGCCACTTCGGGTTCAATCATCCAAAATTCAGCCAAATGGCGGGAGGTGTTGGAGTTTTCGGCACGGAAAGTAGGGCCAAAAGTATAAACTTTCGACAAAGCCAAAGCGGCCAATTCGGCTTCCAACTGACCCGAAACGGTGAGGTTGGTCGCCTTGCCAAAGAAATCTTTTTTATGATCCACCTCTTTGGCTTCGTTGAGCGGCATTTGCTTCAGGTCGAGGGTGGTTACCTTAAACATTTCGCCTGCTCCTTCGGCATCGGAACTGGTAATGATGGGCGAGTGGATATTATAGAACCCCTTATCGTTGAAGTATTTATGAATAGCAAAAATCATAGAATGGCGCAAACGGGCCACGGCACTAAAAGTACTGGTACGGAAACGTAGGTGAGCGATCTCGCGCAAAAACTCAAGCGAGTGTTTTTTGGGCTGCAGCGGATAATCGTCAGGATTGGCCTCGCCCAGCAAAATGATGCTGTTGACAGCCAACTCCACACTTTGCCCGCTGCCGGCCGATGCCACTAACTTACCTGTTGCCGAAATGGCAGCTCCGGTGTGCATATTGGCCAACGAAGATTCTGGAATTTTTTCCAAATCAACAACCAACTGAAGGTTGTGAATCACCGACCCATCATTGAGGGCAATAAAAGCCACATTCTTACTCGATCTTTTGGTGCGAATCCAACCTTTTACGTTGATTTCTTTTTCAAAGTCTTCACTCAGAAGCGCTTCTTTAATTTCTGTACGTTTCACGGAATTTTATTTTTGATAAAAACAACTGCAAAAAAACGAAATTTAGCCATGATAACATCAAAAAATAAATCTTAAAAACATATCTATTTAACTACTAACAACTTACATTTTTACTATCGAAGTTTGAAACATGAAATAAACATTATCGTTTTCAAGTTGTTTAGGGATTAGTAATTTAGCAACTCATTAATGCACTTTATGGCCGACGCCGAAATCATCGTTCAAAACAATTGGATACCTGCGGGCAGTGAGCCTTTGTTGATCAGTGGCCCGTGCAGTGCCGAAAGCGAAGCACAGGTCATGCAAACAGCTTATGAGCTGAAGCGGACCAACAGGGTAAGCATTTTCAGGGCAGGCATTTGGAAGCCCCGCACGCGCCCAAACGGTTTCGAGGGCGTTGGCATCGAAGGATTGCGCTGGCTGCAACGCGTGAAAGCCGAAACGGGCCTTTTAACAACTGTTGAAGTGGCCAGTCCGGCGCACGTTGAAGCTGCTCTATCTCATGGCATTGATATTCTTTGGATTGGTGCCCGAACGGTGGTCAATCCTTTTTCGGTTCAGGAGCTGGCCGAAGCCCTCACCGGAACCAATATCCCTGTGATGGTGAAAAACCCGATTACTCCCGACATCAAACTGTGGATAGGTGCTTTGGAACGCCTCAACAGAGCCGGTATCAATCAGTTGGCAGCCATCCATCGCGGCTTTCACACGTTTGAGAAAACACCTTATCGCAATGCGCCGCTCTGGGAAATTCCTATCGAACTCAAACGTCTTTTCCCTCATTTGCCCTTGATTACCGACATCAGCCACATTAGCGGTCGGCGCGATTTGTTGCAAGAAGTGGCTCAAAAAGCATTGGATCTGGAAACCAACGGACTGATGGTCGAAAGTCATTTCGATCCCTCGGTAGCCAAAACCGATGCCGCCCAACAATTGACTCCCGAAGCCTTAAATCATCTTCTTGACAGGCTGATTTTGCGCGACAAATCATGCAATCCGGAAGTTGAAAATACCTTAGAAGTACTGCGCAACCAAATTGACGGCATTGACAGTTCCTTGCTTCAGTTGCTCGCGCAACGCTTGGCAGTTGTGGACGAAATAGGAAAATATAAAAAGGAACACAACATCACCATTTTGCAGCTCAAACGCTGGCAACACATCATCGAAAACAGAATCGCACTGGGTGATGGTTTAGGTCTCGACCGTAAATTTTTGGTGCAACTGCTTGAGCTGGTGCATAGAGTGTCTATTCAGCGACAAGCGTCCATTTACAATTCGTCGGTTAAATCGGCTGAATCACATCCAGCGCCTCCGCTTGAAATAAAGAATCAGCGCGACACTTAAGGCCGTCATTCCACTTATAAGAATCCAAAAAGCCAAAGGGTTTTTTTCTAACGGCAGCAGCACATTCATGCCATAAAGACTGGTGATAAAGGTCAAAGGCAGGATGATGGACGAAATCAAGGTCAGAATTTTGATGATTTCGTTGGTTTTGTTGGTTTGCATTGAATCGAAGGTTTTCGACAACCCCTCAATCAGGTCTTCATAATCCTCAATCATATCCCAAATTTTTTGATAGGAGTCGAGGATATTGCCCCAGTAATCTTCCATATTGTCAGCAAAACCGGCAATTTGACCTGTTTCAAATTTGTGAAACATCCTCAGCTGCGGCTTGAAAATGGTGTTGATGAGGATGATGTTTTTTCGGGTCACCGAAATCCTTTCAATGATGCGGGTGGGCTGACTGTTAAACAGTTCGCGGTTGATGAGCTCTAAATCGAGGCCAATTTTGCGCAAAAGATAGATGGATTCCACCATCAGCCTTTCGAGCAAACGGTAAAGCAGAGTATCGGAAGTTCCTATATCGAAATCGAGGTCTTTATCTTCAATATCTTTATATTCAGAAAACATCTGTCCCACGATCCAAGGCGATTTTTCGATGGTGATGATGTAATCTTCGCCCCAAAAAATTTTAGCTTCTTTGGTTTTTATAAACATATTCTGTTTATCAAAATTGGGAAAATGCAGAATCAAAAAATAATAATCATCGTAAATATCAATCTTAGGTCGCTGGTTCAACGACTTACAATCCTCGATATCGAGAGGGTGAAAGTGAAATTTGTCGCGAAGAAATTCAAAATCTTTGTCAACGGGCTGGTGAAGGTGGTGCCAGCGCAATCTACCCATTTTTACCGTTTCAATCATAGGCCGACTTTTTTTAAAGCAATAAATGAACCAATGCACCTGCTGTGGAAGCTCTCCGGATGCGCGGCCAAAAGTACGCTAAAATGCTTTTTTAATTTCCGAAGGTGAAAGTTTTTTCAAAGATATTTGAAATGTTTCAGCAGAGAAAGACACAAAAAAACCTCTAAAGCTTTTGCATCAGCTTTAGAGGTTTAGATCAATTATCTTGTTCAAACTTATGGCCGAACAATCAATTTTTTTATACTATAATGCTGACTTTGAATAAAATACAAACCCGGAGCCAAGTCTTGTAAAGAAATCTCCACGCGGTTTGTAAGGTGTTCTACAGCTTGCATTTTCAACACTTTACCTTGGGCATCAAGGATAAATAGCTTTTCGCCAACGGCAAAAGGCTGGTCGCCTACAAGGGTAACCTGATTTTGCGCCGGATTGGGTGTCAAGCTAAAGGTTTTTGTAGCCGCTGTTGACTCATTCAAGCCTGTTTCAACATCGAGCACCATCACTTTTACATCGTCAAAATAAAAGCCGTCGGCCGTCACAGCGCCATCGCTT
>JADYZK010000144.1 GCA_020853175.1 Bacteroidales bacterium | reverse complement strand
TTTCCGTAGAGGGTCATCGGACCAAAATCTCTGATCCACAATGTTTCTGTATAGGCAGGAATAAAATGGAGGCTATCGGCAGTTACTCCACGGCTGTAGAGATAGTTACGAATTTGATTGGTGTCGGCAGGCGCCTGACCGGGATAGTAAACGATCCAAACTTTTCCAGCATTTTGGGCAGCTTTAACAATATTGGCTGAAACAGAATCACGCGAAGGGCTATAATCCCACACCAACATCACTCCTTCGTTTTTTTCAAATTCGGCTGGATTATACACCGAAACTTGTCCAATAAGTTGCTGAAATCCAAGCAAAAATGTAAATCCGATGAAGATATTTTTTAAGTAACGAAACGACATTTGAAATTGTTTTTAATGGAACAGTGACCAACTTTTCTGCGCTAAAATAGTATTTTTCATCAACATTTCTGCTGATAAGGTCGCTTGGAACGCAGGCACACAACCGAACAAGCTTAAAGGTGTGACAGAAGATAAATGTTACTTGTTTTAATAGCCAGCTGCTTGTCCGTTTTTCTTCGACTCAGATGCTCCAAAATAAATTCCACTAATAGGATCGCGCATGATAGCCTGAAAACCACCATAGTTTCCTGTTTCAAATTTCACGCGATGGCCCATTTTCATTAAACCCCTGATGATTTCGTAGTTAAACCCTGAATCCATATTCACCCAACCACTCTCGGCAGTTGAGGTTGAAACCCGTTCCACAGGCGTTTCATGGCACACCATTGGCGCATCACCGGCTTCTTGCAGGTTCATGCCAAAATCAATCACATTCACCAAAAACTGCAACTGCGATTGGCTTTGTAACTGTCCGTCCATCCAACCAAAACAGAGCCATGGACTACCATCTTTGGTTACAAAACTTGGAGTGTTGTTTAAAAGTGGGCGTTTTCCGGAAGCATAAACATTCGGATGATTGGCTTGTAAAGTAAAGGCAGCGGCACTGTTCTGTAATACAAAACCTAGGTTTTCAGGTGTTAATCCTGAACCCATACCTCTATAATTACTCTGCATCAAACCTACCATATTGCCCTCAGCATCGGCGACAGTTAAAAAAACGGAGTTGCCTTGCTCAAAAAAGGCTGTGTTTACACTTTTTCCTGCCTTTTCTTTATTGATCAACTTAGCACGTTCGGCGGCAAAGGCTTTTGAAATCAATTTTGATATTGCCACATTCACAAAGGCAGGATCTCCAAGTTGTTCTGAAACATCTTCGGATACCAATTTCTTGGTTTCAATAAGCAGATGAATCAAGGCCTTGCTACCAAAACCCATACTTTTAATATCATTGGTTTCTAATATGTTAAGCATCTCAATGATAGCGATACCTTGTCCGTTGGGAGGCAATTGCCACAATTCATAACCGCGGTACGAAGTCGAAAGAGGTTGTACCCACTCGCTTTGGTAAGCATTAAAATCGCTGACGGAAAGAAAACCACCTTGGGTCTTCACGTATTCAACCATTTCATCAGCAATTTCACCATCATAAAAATTACGCAAACCGGCTTCGGCCAAACGACGGTAAGTGTTGGCCAATGCAGGATTTTTAAACAAATCGCCCTTTTTGGGTAAACTGTCATTGGGCATGTAAATTTTGGAAAAACCCGAGTATTTCTTTAAACGCTCGGCTTGAAGTGCCATGTTTTTAGCCACCATTTCTGAAACCGGAAAACCGTCGTCGGAATAGGCAATGGCAGGCGCTAGAATTTCTTCTAAGGAAAGTTTCCCAAACTTTTCGTGCATCTTTTGCCAGGTATCCACGCAGCCAGGCACTGTTAAAGAGAGTGGCCCTTCAGATGGGATATCTTTTATTTTTTGTTTTTTGAAATAGTCAAAAGTGAGTTCTAACGGTGCTTTCCCGCTTCCGTTGATGCCATACAGCCTTTGTGTTTTGGCATCCCAAATTACTGCAAAAGCATCGCCGCCAATTCCACATGCGGTGGGTTCAATCAATCCGAGCAAGGCGTTGGCAGCAATTGCAGCATCAATGGCATTGCCACCGCGTTTCAGAATATCGAGTGCTGTTTGGGTAGCCAGCGGATGGCTTGTGGCAGCAATACCTTTTTTGGCAATCACCTCCGAGCGAAAGGGCAAACGGTTTTGGTAATCGTGTTGGGCAAAAAAAGGCGTTGCTATCCCTTGCAGGAGGATCAACAAAAAAATGGAGGATGATTTCATAGGTATGGATGCAATGCTTGGTCTAAGGAGTGTTGGATAAGGGGGATACATAAATTTATTTCATCGGCGGTGATCGTGAGGGGAGGAGCAATGCGAAAGGCCTTTTCATGGAATAAAAACTGATCCACTATTAGTTTATTTTGCTTGAATTGACTCATCACATCTTCAATTTTAAAGCCGTCATTCAATTCTACACCGAGCATAAGACCCGCTCTACGAATGGATTTTACAGCTTGATGATTCGATAGTGCCTCTTCAAACCTTTTGCCTTTTTGCTCAGCCTGTTGCGCGAGTTGCTCATCGAGAATGAGTTCTAATGAGGCCAATGCTGCCGCACAAGATACCGGATGGCCGCCAAAAGTTGTAATATGTCCCAATTCGGGATGATGGGTAAGCGACAACATGCGTTCTTTTGAAGCTACAAAGGCTCCCAAAGGCATTCCTCCTCCCATGCTTTTTGCCAGACAAAGGATATCGGGAACAACATCGAACTTCTCAAACGCAAAAAGTTTTCCTGTTCGGCCAAAACCCATTTGAACTTCATCAAAAATTAAAATGCTTCCTGTTTCGTTGCAGCGTTGCCGAATGGCCTCGAGATAACCTGCTTCAGGCAAGATGATACCCGCCTCAGCCTGAATAGGTTCAATCAAAACTGCTGCCGTTTCACGGCTGATTTGGTTGATGTGGTCGAAGTTGTTAAAGTCAATCATGCGGGTTGCCGGAACCAAAGGTCTAAAGGCATTTTTCATGGTTTCATTTCCCAAAAGGCTTAAAGCACCTGCTGTTCCTCCGTGATAGGCATTTTTAAAATGCACAATCTCAGCCCTGTTGGTAAGTCGTTTTGCCAGCTTGAGCGCTCCTTCAATGGCTTCGCTGCCGGAGTTGACAAAATACACAGCATCTAAAGTAGGGGGGAGGTTTCTAACCAACAATCCGGCCAATCGCACTTGAGGTGCATGGACGAACTTGCCGTAAACCATCACGTGCATATAAGCATCCAATTGATTTTTAATGGCTTCAATCACTTTTGGATGCCGATGCCCAACGTTACTCACCGAAACACCCGACACAAGGTCAATATATTTTTGTCCTTTATCATCTTCCAAATAAATACCTTCTGCCTTTACAATTTCAATGGGATGATCTACCACGGATGGAAGTCCCAAATGCAATTGAAAAAGCTGTCTGTTGCTTAACATCATCCGTTCTTTTTTTGCAAAATTAGGATTAAAAATAGAATCGAAAATTTTATCCCAAGCATTTCACTTGAACTTGGCCAAACAAAAATCATTCGCTTCAGCTGAAATACTTTTCATCAAAAGTGTCGTACGTTGTTTTTCTCTTCAAAAAGTACTCAATCACAATGTTTTTTCTGTAAACATTGCGCACTGCCTGAGGATTATTTTTTTTACGTTTGGCTTGTAAAGCGGGTAGCTTCCGGTAGAAATGAGCATGTGCACGAAGGACCGCGAAAAAATCGCCCCAGCCGCCATCCACAAGAAATTTCATGCTTGCAACACCATCTAAAAAGAGGCGGCTAACCATGACGTATGTAAAAAACGATGAAGGCAGGTTTTTATACAACATGGAAAGGTTATTCCTAAAGTTGAGGTAGGTTTTGCGTGGTGAGTTTTTTGGCAAAGTACCACCACCAATGTGATACACCGATGAATGAGGGCAATACATAATTTTATACCCCGCGTTTTTGAGCCGCCAACAAAAGTCAATCTCCTCCATGTGCGCAAAAAAATCATCATCTAAGCCACCCATTTGGTGATAAAGCTCAGCCCTGACAAACATACATGCTCCGCTGGCCCAAAAAACCTCTCGCACATCGTTGTATTGGCCTTCGTCCTTTTCAACATGCTGAAAAAGCCGTCCCCTACAAAACGGATACCCAAACTTATCAATAAAACCACCTCCTGCACCTGCGTATTCAAAGTAAGCTTTGTCGGCAAAAGAGAGCATTTTGGGTTGACAAGCTGCAATATTTTTGTCGCTGTCCATCAGTTCAAGCAAAGGCTCAAGCCAATGTTCACCCACCTCAATATCGGAATTCAATAACACATAATACTCATTTTCAACCTGTTGCAGAGCT
>JADYZK010000143.1 GCA_020853175.1 Bacteroidales bacterium | reverse complement strand
TGGTACTGCATGGTATGACCTATAATATTGGCAACTTTGTTGTAACGACCATCATCTAACTGCTTCATGGCGTGCAACAAACGACGTTGAACCGGCTTCAAACCGTCATTGATGTCAGGTACTGCTCTTTCCAAAATGACATAAGAGGCATAATCGAGAAACCAGTTTTCAAACATCCCACTTAGGTGAAGGGTGCGCGCCGTTTCTTTGCCCCCACCCCCGGGAGTTATTGTTAAGCCATCGTTTTCTATCTCATTTGTCATGGGCTACTTTAATCAATCAATGTTATTTCCAAAAACGTAAAACTAGTGCTTCGGCGAGTAAAAATAGTAAAACAAAAACCAGAAAGTACTTGAACAATTGCTTTCCGTCAACGGAAGCCATATTCACACTTTCGTTGGCCCCCTGCAAAGCATCTAAAACTTCTACTTGTTTGAACATTTGCTTGTTTTTCAAGGCGGACAACTCCTCAGATGTTTGAAAACGCAGCACCGATTCTTTGCGGTTGGCGTTCACCGAAAACACCTCTTTGAGGCTGTCGTTAACTATTATACTGTAATGTGTGGAACCGGGCAGAAGCTGTTGCAACAGGAAGCTGCTTTTTCCCAGAGCATTGTCAACGGTGGGAAGAAAGGAAAAAAGACCTTGGTCGTCCACCACACGCAAAGCTGTTTCACCTCTACTTGGAGGAATTTTATATGGGATTTCCACTTCATTTTGGGCCACATAATAAAGTGGACGAACGCTTGAAGCCATCAACAACATCCGGTAATTGACCGGAACAAAAAGGTTATTTTGAACAAAATTCGACTGTTTCTCATCGTAAGAAAGGGCCAAGCCATAAGTTTTTCCGCCGCCGCGAAGGCTATTTAAAATCAAAAACGGACTGCCATCCAACAAACGAATTAGCACAAAGGCAGAAGATTTTTCGGTTAACTGCATGGGGAAATGCTTGTAAACGATGGGCAGATCAGCATTTTCAGGAATCTTAATAAACACCTTGTCGAAAAACGGATGCTTGTCGGCAATAGAAAACACGCGGGTTTTGGCAGTGTCAGCTACCTGATAGGCGAAACCTTGGTTTTGCAGCAACAAATTGTAATCCTTTCGTCCATTTTCAGAGGGCAACAACACCAGACTGCCACCGTTCTCCACAAATTGCTCCAAGGCCTGCACCATTCCTGTGGGTAGGACTTCGAGCTGATTTAAAAAAATGAGCTGATATTGGTTCAAAGCCTCAAAATCGAGCTGCAATCTTTGGTGGTGCGCAAGCTCGATATCGTCTTTTTCGTCAAAAAGAAGCGCAATCCAAGGATCGGGTTTTGTTTCATAAATTTCCATCGCTTTCAGCTTTGGCTGAATGGCGAATGAAAACAACATCTCATCATCAAACACGATGGGATAATCTTGAATGCTCACCTTTCCACGATGGAGGCCGGCCTCGGGAACAATAAATTGCAGGTTAGCTGTTGCCGATGAAGCCGCTTCAACATCGAGGTTGGTAACAGCCACTGATGCTCCGTCCAATTCCAACTGCACAGGAATTCCCAGAACCCGCTCACTGCCTTGGTTCACCACATTGAGGTTCAAACGCACTTCCATTCCTTTTTGAAGCACAGGCCCATCGAGCCAAATGCTGTCAATGTATAAATTTGAAGTCGCTCCGGGTAGCGCCGGCAACAAAAACAGGCGAAGGGTAGTATCTTTTGGCAAGGTCTCCCATTGGGTTGAACTGCTTTGAAAGTCGGACAAAGCAAACAAAAAGCGTTCCTTCTCAACAGATTGTTCGGCGAAGGCTTGGTTTCGTCTGATTACATCACCAAAATCAATAGAAACAGGACTTATTTTAATTTGTTCTAAGGCGTTGAGCAACTCGCTTTTATCCATCGTTTTGTTCCATCGAGGTTCAAAATCGTTTGTTATCAATCTAAAACGCACACTCAATCCAAACTTATCGGCAACGGCCATAGCTCTTTGTTTGGCTTCCTCGAGCAAAGTCATTTGGCTGCCACGCAGTTGCATACTGATTGAATTGTCCAAATAAATAGATACAAGTTTTTCTTGTTTCGAGCTGAGATTGTCAGTGGGAAAGAAAGGTTGGGCAAAAGCCATAACGAGAAAAAGCAGGGACAATAATCTAAGAAACAGCACTACCAAGTGTTTCAGCTTGTTGGTATGTGAAGTTTGTTCCTGAAGGTTTCGCAACAGCTCAATGTTACTGAAAAGGATCGTTTTGTGCCGTCTGAACTTAAACAGATGCACAATGATCGGAATCAGTAGCACGAAAAGCCACCAAAGCATGGATGGATGCTGAAAACTCATGTCATTTATTTAGGGTCAGCAAAAGTAGTGATTTAGGAGCAGATGAAAGGGGAAGTAAAAAACTGATTGCATGAAAAAAGCCACCCTTTTTGGGGGTGGCTCTCATTATAAGTTGTTTAGAAATTAAACAATACCTTGGTCAATCATGGCGCTGGCCACTTTGAGGAACCCGGCAATGTTAGCTCCTTTAACGTAATCAATATATCCATCCTCACGTGTACCGTGTTTCACACAGGCTGCATGGATGTTGCGCATAATTTGGTGAAGTTTTTCGTCCACTTCTTCACGGCTCCAGCTGTATTTGAGAGCGTTTTGCGACATTTCGAGACCAGAAGTTGCAACACCACCGGCGTTAACAGCTTTTCCGGGCGCAAACAAAATTTTATGTTGAAGGAAAACTTCGATGGCTTCGGGAGTACAAGGCATATTTGCACCTTCGGCAACACACCAGCAACCATTGGCCATAAGATTTTCAGCATCGGCTTTGCCCAATTCATTTTGGGTAGCGCAAGGCATAGCCACATCGCATTTCACTTCCCAAGGACGTTTTCCGGCCACGAAAGTAGCACCGGGAAACTCAAGTGCGTAAGGCTTAACGATGTCTTGGTTAGAGGCACGAAGTTCAAGCATATAATTGATTTTCTCTCCGCTGATTCCATCCGGATCGTAAATGTATCCGTCAGGACCTGAAATAGTTACCACTTTAGCACCCAATTCATTGGCTTTGGCAACTGCACCCCAAGCCACGTTTCCGAAGCCTGAAATTGCTACTGTTTTACCTTTGAGTGAGTCCTTTTTGGTGGTCAACATTTCATGTACGAAATAAACGGCACCAAAACCTGTTGCTTCAGGCCGAACAAGTGAACCACCCCAATTGAGGCCTTTACCTGTAAGAACGCCAACATGTGTCATGGTGAGTTTCTTGTACATTCCATACATATAACCGATTTCTTTTCCGCCAACGCCGATGTCACCGGCAGGAACGTCGGTTTCTGGTCCGATCATACGCCATAACTCAAGCATAAAGCTTTGGCAGAAACGCATGATTTCAGCATCTGATTTTCCTTTGGCATCGAAATCGGAACCTCCTTTACCGCCACCCATAGGAAGCGTGGTAAGGCTGTTTTTGAAGATTTGCTCAAACCCGAGGAACTTTAAGATGCTAAGATTCACACTGGGGTGAAAACGCAAGCCGCCTTTGTAAGGTCCGATGGCGTTATTGAACTGAACCCTGTAACCAAGGTTTACGTGAACTTTTCCGTTGTCATCAACCCATGGCACCTTAAAGGTAAGCACCCGATCAGGCTCGATAATGCGTTGAATGATTCCTTTTGCTTCAATCTGCGGGTTCTGGTCAACAATTTCACCAATTGATTCCAGCACTTCATGCACAGCTTGTAAGTACTCTACTTCACCTGGATGTTTTTTTTCCAGGTCGTTCATAATTTTTTCCAGATTCATGGTCTAGGATTTAATGTTTATGCTTTCAAAAAATAGTTTGTGAACTAATAACATTGTTAATTCCTTAACAGTGCAAAATTAGTACTTTTAAATCAATTTAAACAAATAATAAAGAGGATTTTTCGTCCATAAGGGCAAAGTGTATTCAGTCTAAATAAGAAAAATGCAACCGATTGTGTAAATGATGCAGGCCACTGTTGAAAACCCACAATTTTGCCCTCTATTTTTAATCTTCTGCCAAGACTTGTCAAATTTCAATTCGTATTCCAGTCAAAGAAAAAATTGCGGTAAAATGCAGTTCGTTTTTAAAAAAAACTATTTTTGCAGCGCGTTCAACAAAAGTGGCGCAATGGAATATGATACAAATTACAAACAATTGGTGGTGGCATACTTTATCAACTTTAACAAGCTGATGAATTGATGTGACCCTATATAAAACTTAGAAAAAGGTCTGTCGTTCGCGGCAGGCCTTTTTTTGTTGAAAAAATCGAAAAAAAATGAAATTAAAAATCCAACGACTTCAAAACTCCGGCGACCTGCATACCCCCGTAGGCTTGTATCTTGCCCTGCGCGACCTTTATCCGGGTGCGCTGCTGTTAGAAAGCTCCGATTATCATTCGGCAGGCAACAGCTCATCTTACATCTGTCTGCAACCCTTGAGCAGCATAGTGATTCAGCAAGAAAAGATTGAAATAAGAGAAAACAGCCGAACCATTTTTTCCCTTCAACTGAGCGCGGCTGATGTCCCCAAAATACTCGGCAACTACTTACAATCTTTTCAACAAGAAGGTCTTACCAACGGTGATGGCATCTATGGTTACATCAGCTATGATGCCGTAAGACATTTTGAAGACATTGAGCTGAACAAAAGGATGGCTTCAAATTTTGAGCATCCCGAGCTCATTTTTAGTGCTTTCAGGTTTGTGATTCATCTGAACCATTTCAACGATACGATGAACATCACCGAATATTGTCCTGAGGAAGAAAAAACAGCATTGCCGCAGCTTTTGGCGCATATACGGCAGCGGCCTGCACCTCTTTTTCCTTTTCAAACCACCGGTGACACGCAGTCGAACCTCACTGATGAACACTTTTTGGAGATGATTCGCAAGGCAAAGACCCATTGCAGGCGTGGTGACGTTTTTCAGGTGGTGCTTTCGCGACAATATTCTGTCGGTTTCAAAGGTGACGATGTGAACGTTTATCGCGCCCTGCGACGCATCAACCCCTCCCCTTACCTGTATTATTTTGATTTTGGCAGCTTCCGTATTTTCGGCTCCTCGCCCGAAAGTCAGATAAAAATCAAAGATGGAGTGGCATCGCTCAATCCCATTGCGGGAACCTATCGGCGCACGGGCAACGACAAAGCCGACGAAGCCTTGGCAGAGCAACTTTCGCTTGATCCTAAAGAAAACGCCGAACATGCCATGCTTGTTGACCTTGCTCGAAACGACTTGAGTCGCGGATGCCACAACGTGCAAGTGGCTACATACAAAGAAGTGCAGTTTTTCAGCCATGTCATTCACCTTGTTTCAAAGGTTACGGGCGAGATGAAAGACCCACGAGAAGCCATACGCAGCATCACCGACACCTTTCCGGCGGGAACCCTTTCGGGAGCACCCAAACACCGGGCCATGCAAATTATTGATGCCCTTGAACCGCAAAGCCGCGGGTTTTATGGCGGTGCTGTGGGTTTCATCAGCTTCAGCGGCCAAGTGAATTTGGCCATCCTCATCCGCTCATTCCTCAGCAAAAACAACCAGCTTTTTTTTCAGGCCGGTGCCGGAATTGTGGACGCCTCCAACATTGAAAGCGAGCTGCAAGAAGTCAATAACAAATTGGCCGCTTTGCACAAAGCCATCCTTGAAGCCACGACGTCATACAAATAACTATTTAAAGATGAAGATATTAGTATTCGACAATTACGATTCCTTTACCTACAATTTGGTGCACATCGTTGAAAAGTACACCCACAACACGGTGGATGTTTTCCGAAATGACAAGATTGACCTTGAAGCAATTGCTGATTATGACAAAATTTTACTTTCGCCGGGTCCAGGCCTGCCGTCAGAATCGGGAATTTTACTCGATGTGATTCAACGTTACGCGGCCCAAAAAAGCATTTTTGGCGTCTGTCTTGGGCTTCAGGCTATGGCTGAGGCTTTTGGCGGTAGCTTAGTCAACC